>CAZGMU010000301.1:0-6247 GCA_964526975.1 uncultured Planctomycetaceae bacterium | reverse complement strand
ACGAACCAACAACTGACAATTGTGCTGGCGTGACACAAAAAGATTTACAGGCCCTCAGCAAATAGTACAAGTGCTGCTTCTGCTTCCCCGTCGGAATGAACCCGACCAGTAGCGTCTGGCCACTTTCAATATCTCCCGCAATATCGATACTGCGTCGATTCATGCTTGGTACTTGAATGGTTACCGGCGTTCCTCGGTACGATGTTGATGCTGTCGTCACATCACCGACCGACTTCATGTCGAGTCTCGCTGCGATATGCACTTTCTTGTGCTCGTGGCCCACAACAGCACGAACCTTTATCTTTGTTCCTTCTTCGACCACGACGATCTTTGGTTCCGTCGTGCCAGCAACGCCCTCAAACCTACCTACCACAAACGGGCGCTGCGTGCAGTCCGCCATCATCGCCGACTGGCCGTTAAAAATCGTAACTTTCGGTGCGTTGAGCACATGACTGTTCCGCTCTCCGTAGGCAATGTCTAGCAGCTTGGCGCGTTGCTGCTCGTTCAAAGTTGATACGACCAAAGGCAAATACTCCTCCACGCTCGCTTCAGCCCGCACGACAGTCGCGCTGTCGTGCCCCGCCGCTGGAAATGCATTCTCTCGCTCCGCTGAAAACGCCTCCAGAAATTGCCACGACACTCCCAAGTCGGATACCAAGTCGCGATGGGAGCCCACAAATCGCGTTTCAATCGTAATTTGCGCCATCCCGTTTTCGCTCCACGCCTCCAGCATCAGGCGGAGCGCGTCGTGCAGCCCAGCGGGAGCGGTCGCCGAAAGCGTGGTGCCGGTAACCTTAAACACCAGCGGCGACGATTCGGTCGACACTTCCTCGGTATCCTTCGCGCGGGCGGAAGCCTTGCCCTCATTGTCGTGCCGGGTAACAGATGGATCGCCACTAGACTGAACATGGTCGAACATCTGCTTCAGCAAGGTCTCCAGCAACTCTCCCGAAGTGAGCGTCAACTTAACCTTCTCACCGGTAGAACTCGACTCAGCATCTTCACGAACCACTTTAAGGACTTTCGCAACATCGTAATCATGCGTCTCCCACCGACCTGAGTACTCTGGCTTCAGCTCGTACGACCGCTTCGACGCCAACACCGACTCGGGATGTCTTGCCATCCAAGCAGCCAGGTCCACCGGCTTCTCCACCTCTTCCCGCGCCACCGTAAATCCGCTCACCACTAGCAACAAACACAGGATCACCCCGATTGTGGTTTGCCAACGGCCGTGCCGCACGCTTGCTCTCCGCAAAGCGCTCAACCGCACACGCACCGCACGCCGGCGAAATAGGGAAGGAAAAAAGCTCAAAATTGAAGCTGGCAAAGTCACTCGCCACGCCGCGGCGTTCGGCCGCTTCTGGGCCAACGACAGCAGCAACTCGCCATAACCCTGCGTCGAGCCATTTTCTAACGTACGAACCACAAACGCATCACATGCCTGCTCGCGCAAACTGCGATACCGCGCCGCCGCCAACCAATACACCGGGTTCCACCAATGAATCGCCCGAATCACAACGAGCGCCCAGTTAACTGCGATGTCCCAGCGTCGCACATGGGCCAGCTCGTGTAGCATCACCATCCGCAATTGTTCATCATCTAGCTTCATCCCGCTCGTCGGCAACAAGAGTGTCGGCCGAAACACGCCCATCACTGCCGGTTGCTCGACGCCATCGAATTGCACGATCCGCCCGGCTCGTTTCACATTTGCTCGCTGGCAGCACTCGGCCCACAACCGCAAAATCCGCTCATCTGCGCAACTGGCCACGCGAGCAACGCGACGCCGGAACCACACATAACCAGCCACCGTGTACCCCAGCCCACACACGCCAACGAGTCCCCACAGTACGGGGACGCTATCAGAAATTACCATCTCCCAGCTCGATTCCTCCACGGCTTTCGCCGCCGCGGTTTCGGATAACGCATTGGCTGAATCCGAAATCGGATTCGCCGCAGTCATTGAGTTGCCAGGGGGTGCCGGTATCGCGTTCCAGGTTTCAGCGGCCTGTTCCGGTGGCTGCAATAGGCTTTCCAGGCTCAATGGGCTGCTTGGCGCTACCGGTACCACCAGCCGCAACAGCACCAATCCCCATAACAGCGCCATTTCTCCCGCCGAAAGCCACCGACGAAACAACACATTAACCACCAACACAATCGCCGCCAGCAGGAACGCATAATGCGCCGCCTCCATCATCACCATCAACCAGTCCGTGAGCACATAAGGAAACGATTCAATCCAAGACATCCCATCCATGATCAGCCTTCCTGCTCATCGAGCATTTGACGAAGCTGCGAAATCTCTTCCGCAGAAAGTTTCGAACTACGCAGAAAATGAGCGAGCAGCGACGCCGGTTCGCCCGCGAATACTCGGTCCAGAAACGACCGGCCAGCCTGCTTCACGCAATTCGCCCGCCGCACCCGCGAGCGATACACATACCGGTTGCCGTCCAACTCATACGTGAGCACATTCTTCTTCACGAGCCGATGAAGCATCGTCTTCACCGTCGCTGCTGCCCAATCGGCCTTCCCTTCCAGCGCAGCGACAACGTCTTGCGACGTCAGCGGCTGCCCGTCCCAAACCACATTCATCACCTGCCACTCGGCATCGGAGATCGACACTTCGACCATCAATCATTCCTCCATGATTCGATTACATATGTAAATAGTTACATTTGTAAACGACGTCAAGACGAGTTCTTTTAAGCTCGACCAGCAAATTGCACCCCCATTAGAAAGCTGCGCTCGCTGGTCGCGAAAAGGCCTACCCCACCCATATTGGCTCATCGTCATCGTGATACTAAAATAGATTTTGAGGTTGTCGCATGACTATCGAAATTCCCGCTGACTTGCAGTCATTCGTTCGCCAGCAATTGGAACTTGGGCTCTTCCCAAATGAGCAGCAGCTCGTGGCCGAGGCGTTACAGCTTCTTCGAGCTGAGCAAGAAGCATCTATCGAAGGAATCAGACAGGGCTTGGCCGACGCTGCTAGTGGTCGCATGCAGCCCCTGGCCGAGGCGTTCGCCGATCTTCGCCGCGAATTTAACCTTGCCGAAAACGAATGACTTATCGGGTTATCGTCACGGCCGCCGCCAAGCAGAATCTCCGCGATGCGTACCGCTGGGCAGCGGAACGCGCCCCACGCACCGCTGTGCTGTGGCTGCAACGATTCGAAGCGGAGCTAAATACTCTGCAGCAATTGCCAGAACGCTTTCAATTAGCGCCCGAAAGTGCATCGGTCGAACCGGAAATCCGCCAGTTAATCTTCGGGCGACGCCAGGCCGCCTATCGTGCGCTGTTTACGATCGTTGGATCTGAAGTTCGCGTTCTGCACATCCGTCGTGCATCGCGTGATTGGGCGACGCCCAGCGATCTAAACGCTTTTTGACTCGCGATCCACGAAATCGCAAGTGGCCAAAACTCGGTGGCTGTAATTGGCCGCGCAATCTGCTAAGTTGTTCCCGCCAGCCACCTGATCACTCGATTACTTTTCGCAACAGCCTAACTCCAGAATTCCCGTCCAGTCGAATCGCGTCCAGTTCGGTGCGTTTTGATCGCAAAGCTCTTCGCAATTCAAACAACTACCAGCCCACAGTCACGCCCCGTTCGTCTCGACTGCGTAAAAGTGCATCCAAGCGCTTTTGCAAGCCTCGGCATATACCAACCTGAAAACATCGAATGAAATCAATGGACCTAAATTCCCCGAATTTTGCTCGCCCGCTAAAGCCGCGCACGCACAGATTCCCGTGCTTTCACGCACATCCGCTGCGCATAATTCCGAATTATGCGCGCCGCGAGTGGGACCCCTTTTCGCGCGCAAACACCCAAGCGACTGCCAGCGAAGAACTTAGAGCAATCTCGCCAAAAATCGCCCGCGCAAAATTACCGACGTCAGTGATACAAACGCACGGTCACGCGTGCTGCAGAAAGCAAAGCAACGTAGGAAACGGTGCAAAACCCCACCTAAGCCGTCTGCTCTTCATCTGCGAGCAGCTTCGCCGCTTCATCATCCGAGAGGTTCTCAATCTCGGCCAAAAGCGCCGCCAGCTCCGCCTCGTTCGGGGCAGGCGGCAACGGAGCGCCGTTGCTGGTCGTCACGTCGGTCGGCGGCGGGGTCGCGGCTTCGCCTACTCCCAGCGATTGTTCGGCCAAATAACGGGCCAGCGCGGCCGGCGTCGGGTAGTTCCACGCCACGACCGCCGGCAGTGGAACCTTGAATTCGTCTTCCAGTTCCTGGCTCAACTCGACCGCGGTCAGCGAGTCGACGCCAAACTCCGCAAACGGCCGATCGCGCGACACATCTTTCGGGTCCATGCCGAGCCGAGCCACCAGCCATTCGAGCAACCACGTTTCGATTTGCTCGGCCGCCCGATCGACCTCAATGGCTCCACTTCCATTCCTCTGGAACCGAGTACGAGTCGAAACCGTACTTGCGGTTCGCGAGGCCGTCGAGCGGAAGTCCCGTTGGGTCTCAGGGCGATTTTCGCCGAGCGCAGCGTCTTTCGGCTGCCGCACGGCCACACCATCCTCATGCACCCGCACATCCACCCGCCCATTCGCCGCTTGCGGCTTAGCGCTCGGCTTCACGGCCGGATTCGTCCATTCATGCACTACCTTCAGTTCCTTCGCTACGTACTGATCACGGCACAAGCTCCGCTGCACCTTGCCGCTCGACGTAATCGGCAGCGACGTCTGGCGAATCAGCACGATCGCGTACGGATCCAGTTCGTGATGCTCGACGATCGATCGACGGATCGCCTGAATGATTTCTTGGTAGTCGGCCCCACGGAACTGCCGATCAAGCTGATGCACAACCACCAATCGCTCGCCGTCGTCGTCCGCCAGCGCGAATGCCGCACCTGGCAACACAGCCTCATGCGCCTCCTCGGCCGATTGCTCGATGTCTTGAGGGTAGTGGTTGCGACCGCGGATGATGATCACATCCTTCACCCGACCGGTCACGTACAGCTCGTCGTCACGGAAGAAACCCAGATCACCGGTGCGGAGGAATTTGCCTTCGCGGCCCGGCACATGAGCGCCGAACACTTGTTCGTTTTCTTCGCCCCGGTTCCAGTACCCCTGCGCGAGCGACGGGCCCTGAATCAAAATCTCGCCGACCTCGCCCTCGGCCAGTTCGTTCCCCTTCTCTGGGTCGACGATCACGATCGTGTGACCCGAAACGGGCGAACCACAACCGACGAGCCGCTGCACCATCGCCTCGGGCTCGCCACAGGCGAGCGCAACGCGGTGCTCGGCCAATGCCGCCCGGTTGACCGGCAGAATATGCGGCTCCTTGCGATAGTCGGGCCCAGAGGCGAGCAGCGTACACTCGGCCAGCCCATAACAGGGATAGAACGACGTCATCTTGAAGCCGGCTGGTCCAAACGCCTCAGCAAAGTGGGCCAGCGTCTCGGCCCGAATTGGCTCGGCGCCGCAGAACGCCAGCCGCCAATGGCTCAAATCGAGCGCGGCCCGTTCTTCGTGCGTCGTCCGGCGAACGCAATATTCGTAAGCAAAGTTCGGTGCACCGCTAATCGTCGTGCGGTAGTCACTGATCGCCTGCAACCAGCGCATCGGCCGCTGCAAGAACGACGTCGGCGACAGCAGCACACTACGGCCACCCATATAAAGCGGCGTCAAGATACCACCGATCAGTCCCATGTCGTGGTAAGCAGGAAGCCAGAACACACCGGTCGACGATTCACGATCGTCTTCCGTATCGCCAATACCAAACGATTGGCGAATGCAATCCAGATTCGTCAGCAAGTTGCCATGCGACACCATCACGCCCTTCGGGTCGCTGGTCGAGCCCGACGTGTATTGCAGGAACGCGAGATTGTCGCGATTCACTTCTGGCTTGTGCCACAAGTCTGCCAGGTCGTCGGCAAGTTCGTCGGTCGCAATCCATTGGCTCGTCGCGGCGTCGGCCGAGAGCAACTCGGGATCGAGTGTTTCGAGCGTCTGAGCGGTCGACAGCGCGACATGCGCGTCGCAATCAATTGCGATGCGTTGCAACCGTGGCATCGGCCGCTTGGGTTTTGGGTAGGTAGCCGGCACCGCGACCACGCCCGCGTACAAACAGCCGAAGAAGGCCGAGATGAATTCCAAACCCGCCGGATACACCAGCAGCGCCCGGTCGCCCGGCGACAGTTCCAGTTGCAACCGGCCGGCGATCATACGAGCCCGCCGATCGAGCTCGGCGTACGTGATCTGCGACTCGCCATCGCGGTCATCCAAAAACATGTAGGCC
>CAZGMU010000300.1:3016-6258 GCA_964526975.1 uncultured Planctomycetaceae bacterium | reverse complement strand
GGCGACGAACAAGCTCCAGCAATCATCCCGCTCAAACTGGTTTTTACCCGCACCGAGAACGGGCTGGAAGCGACAGAATACGATGAATCCATTTTTGGCTCGAATGGACTGGTACTCTATGAACGAGATGCAATAGAACGCGAGCTTGATGCAAAGAGTAATGCATTGGTGACACTGGATCTGAGCGCCGGGTTTGCGCTGGACCCGTTCATCGTGAGCGTCAATGGTGGAGGGGACATAAACTCGCGTGTGCTGGGAAGCGAGTGCGAAGGATACATCAATGACAATCCAACCGTGGTTGTAAAATGGACGGGGGAAGCGGAGATGGTACACGCTTTTACGTACAGCGACGCAGACCCCACGCTCGTCATTCAAACACCCGATGGCACTTTTTTGTGCGGGCAGAACGCGAGTGACGTTGTGCTCGACACTCAAATTGATATTGCTAATCCGCGTGCGGGGATGTATCGCATTTGGGTTGGGAGTTCTGCGCCCAAGCAACTATTGCCCACGATTCTTGTGCTGACAACACGCTCGGACGTGGCACTTTCGAATTTCCGATTGGGTGACCTAGTGAAACGCCCGCCCGTGCCAGTGGAGGGTTCCGCGGTGCCGGCGGAAACGAAATTGCGCGTACTTGCCGACGCAGTGGCGCGGTTTCAAAATGCACCAGCGGACGAGCTGGGCACAACACCACTTTCACAAGAGATCCGCAGCGAGGGGACATTCCCCGCGTTTCAGGTTGAAGCGGGCGAAGCCGTGTGCAACGGTTATATTCCTGACGAGCCTGACTATGTTTTCTACACACCGGGTGGTCTCGAGCAATTCACCATTCATTTCGCTTCGCAAGAAGACTCGACGCTTGTGCTGGTCGGTCCGGACGGCGTCGTATATTGCAACGATGACACCGCGGCAGGCAGCAACAATAACCCGAGCCTTACTATCGAACAACCGGCACAAGGCCGATATGCGGTGTTTGTTGGACGCTTGAACCTAGATACGCCGCTGGAAGGCACGCTCACGGCCACGACCGCCGCTGATGCAGCGCCTGACGTTTTGCCGCCATCCAACTAGAAACGAGGAGTCCATCGGATGAAACAAATACTCTATGCCCTCTGCCTGTGCTTCGGGTTGCTCTTCGCTATTGCACCGTTTCAGCTTCCTGCAGACGCGCAAAGTGGGAACACGTGGAACTTGTTTTACTATAACAACACAAATTGGACCGGGAACCCCGTTTTTACGAGTACGGCTCCACTGTTGAACTTTAACTGGAATGGTGCGTCTCCTGCGCCAAACGTGCCAGGAACCAATTGGAGTATGACTGCGACCTCCAGTGTGTACTTGCCGGGGGGGACATACCAATTTTCTGCGATAGCAGATGATGAGGTACTGCTGGTTGTTGATAATCGAACTGTCATTGACACGCGCGGCCGTAATCAGGTCGGTAAATGGCAGTCAGTGCAACTGGGTATCGCTCCCGGAAATCACAATATCGAAGTGTACTACCGCCAATTTGGCGGTGGCTCGTATCTTCAAGTGACATGGCAATTGGTGAATCCCGGACCACAACCCACTCCTGCGCCGCCACAGCCCCGACCGCTGCCCTACCCACTGCCTCCAGCATCGGCCACGAGCGTGGTGACGCAGTTTGGCAATTACACGCCGTGTATCCAGCAGAATATTCACCAGTCCAACTGTTTTGTGCAGGATGGACAGTGGAATAGTCCAAATCTCGGTTCCATTCAAATGGAACCTCAAATTACAATTTGGGGGAATTGCTCGCCCGCAGACAAGGACACTACTTGGACGACAAACGCAAATACGAATCCTGTCCAGACCGGTTCCTTCCGCTGCTCGAAAACGCTAGCGGGTTGGTTCCCTTCTTAAGGAAGCAAACAGGTGTCGGAGTGAATCCGACACCTGTTTTTTGTGGCATGTCTTTTGCCTGAACTTGAGCGACTGGCGCCCTAGATAAGTCCTCGCCGCATTGCTTCTGCCACTGCTTGCGCACGGTTGCGAGACTCGAGTTTGCCGGTAATTTCTTCGACTTTGCGCTTGACTGTGCGCTCGCTCCAAAACATATGATGGGCAATTTCTTCGTTTGTTTCACCCTTGGCAATCAATTCCAGCACGTGGAGCTCTTCTTCTGAAAGTCCTGATTCAATGCGGATATTGGACTCGGCCATGGCTTGGAATTTTTCAAGCACCTGGCTTATCAATTCGGGTGATAAGAGTCGCTGACCGCGGTAGACGGCTCGAATAGAGTCTACCAACGTGTCGTCGGCCGTCCCTTTGAGCAAATAGGCATAGGCGCCTGAGCGGAGCGTGCGAATAACATATTCCTGATTCTCATAGGCAGTGAGAATGATAATTTTTGACTGCGGGTACCGCCGGTGCAATTGCTGTGCCACATCCAGCCCATCGGAACCCGGCATCATGATGTCCAAGAGAATCACATCCGGGTTGGTTGTTTCAGCCAATCTGAGAGCGGTGATACCGTCACCTGCCATGCCAACAACCTCCAAGTCCGTGTGCGTAGAGAGCAGACTGGAAATCCCACGACGAATCATGGGGTGATCATCTACGATCAGAATGCGAATCGCTTTCATCGCGATTTCTCCCGGTTGCGGTAATAAAAAGGATTGTCTGCTGAGAGTCTCCCAACCGCGGCGTCCCCCACGGTGATCCTAACTTCGGGATGCAACCGCACGCCTTGTACTATCTGACAAAGTCTGTGAAACCGAGACCCTCGGTGTCACAGAAACCATCTACATGTATAACGAACTCTCGACCGTAATTTGATTTGGCAAATTTGCTTCTGTCTCTGTGAAAACCGGGAAAAAGAAGCGCAGCATGGTGCCACGACCGGGTCTGGAATAGACTTCCATACTCCCGTTCAAATTGCGAACACGTTCGCGCATGCTTACAAGCCCTAACCGGTTATGCTTGTTCGGACGCAACGTGTCGTCGTACTCGAAGCCGCGCCCATTGTCCTGTATCTCGAGGTTTACTCCTGCCTCTGTGAAGTCGAGGACAATTTGCGTTTCGGTAGCACTTGCATGGGTGACTATGTTTTGCAAACCCTGTTCAACGATGCGGAAAATGGCGACTTCCATTGCGCCCGGCATTCGGAAAACGCTGCCAACAACATGGAAGTTGCAGGCGATTTCGCTCATTGCCTCAAAGTTTTTGGTGTATTTGCGCAATGCCGGCACTAGATCAACCGCGTCCAGAGCGGGCGG
>CAZGMU010000300.1:0-2988 GCA_964526975.1 uncultured Planctomycetaceae bacterium | reverse complement strand
AGGTCGTAAATCGCATGGCGCAATTCGAGCTCCATTTCGTCAAGTAATTCGCGCGACTGCGCCAGCTTTTCCACTACGGTAGGGGACTCGTTTGGAGACATCGAGTCGCGCGCAGCTTTGATTTCATAGCGAATGGCTGTTATGAGTTGGACGACGCCATCGTGCATTTCCCGGGCGATACGGGCGCGTTCTTCCTCTTGAATATTGATGGTCTGGGCGAGCAACCGCTGCAACTGCTCTGCCTTGTCTGCAATCTCTTCTTTGGCTTGACTCAATTTCACAGTGCGGTCAATCACTTTTTGTTCGAGATCTTGATTGAGCGCTTTGAAACTTGTGTGCAGCTCTGCATTGCGCAACGCAATCATCGCCAAGCCGCAAAACAGCGTAAGCAACCACATGTCGTTTTCATCGAATACCCTTACCTTTTGGGAGTTTGAAACCGAGACGACCCCAATCGTCCGGTCACCCCACCTGACAGGAGCAGCCATCGCTACGCTCAAGTCAGTTTGCACAAAATGTTCCAGGTGTCCAGGCCACTTGAAGTAATTTTCAATCAAAAGAGGTTCGTTCGTCGCGAACACGGTCCCGACCATGCCTTCGCCGGGACGAATTGTCAGGCTGGTGTCCAGAACTGAACCGTAATTGTATGCAGCAGCTATCTCGAGCCGGTCATTTTTGGCGTTATAGAGCCAAAGCGAACCAGCGGCGGCATTCCACAGGTGAACTCCTCTGCGGAGCAAACCGTCGAGCAGCTGCTGCCGATCCAACTCAGAAATCACATCCAACGCTGTCTCGTGCAGCGCGATCAAGGCGTCGTAACGTCGTTTAGTTTCGCCGAACAGGCGCGCGTTCTCGATCGCGATACCAAGCTGGTTGCCCAGAATCTGCAACACTGTAATGTCATCTTTGGTAAAGCTGTTCAAGCGATTGCTTTGCACGTCAAGCACACCAATGACATGCGTGCCGACGCGGAGGGGCACGGCTAACTCGGCTTTCGTGTCCGGCAGTTCCTTGATTTCCAAAAAGCGAGTTTCACGTCGAACATCGCTGCAGACCACTGCTTGACCGGACTGTGCCACCCACCCCGTTATGCCTTTTTTGCCGACGGGAAGGTGCCATGCGTTATCCATGACCTGCCTTGCACAGAGTCCGCTCGCGGACTTGAGCACCAACTCTCGGGAACGTGGGTCCACTAACAGAATGTGGACATGGTCGTACTTGAATTTGTCCCGTATCAGGTCGGTCACTTCCGCCAATAGTGTTTCTGGTTCTGATAACGCGGTGACGCGCTGACCGACAAGGCTGGCAGTTTCCATTTGAAGTGCGTGGCGTTGAGCTGCCTGAAACAGACGGGCATTTTCGATGCTAGTTGCGAGTCGCGTTCCTAGGGATACAAGGATCTTGGTATCATGCGCAGAAAAACCATTCGCATTTCTCGAAAAGACTTGAATCGTTCCTACTACTCGCCCGCCCGACCGCATGGCATAACTAATGCTCGATTCGACATCTGTCGGTAATGTTTGTGTGGAAGAGCTTTTGGAGGAAATCACATTGTTGAACGCCGGACTCTCTTGTCGAAGGGCATTCGCAGTCCAAGCTTCGGCGGAAACGACATGATGGCTCTCGACCCATTCGGGTTTTAAACCTGAATGTGCCGCGAGCACAAGCTCGTCACCCTCGACCAAGCGTATTTCGGCAGCTTGCCAGCCAAGAATCGCGGTGACATCTGACAAGCTTTGTTGGAGAATTTCGCGGATATTAAACGACTGGCTCGTAGCGCGACCGATAGCGTCCATCGCCGCAAGCTCGGCATTGCGAGTCTCTAGTTTGACAAGCGCTTCTTCTTCACTTTCGGCAGTATGCAATGCCCAATCAAGGACGAACCATGTGAGGATTGGACCAACCAACATCAACAACGCAAACGCGACCAGAATGTCCCAAGAAAGCATGGGACGCTCACGGGAAAAAAGCTCCCGGTAGAGAATATAGACGACGCCAATGCCAGCCAGCCCAACGGGGACCAGCCACCGTAGGCGTCTCAGTCGGTTTGTGCCCTGAGTCCGTTCAGCATTCATAGTAGGGCTGAAGTATAACGCTTCGGACGCGGGCTGACAATGTGTCAATTGGCACGGAAATAGGGCGCTTGCTTCTACTAAGGGCGGTTCTATCGCCGCCTTTTTAGGGGATCGAATACCAGTTTTTCAACAAAATGACAGATAGCAAACCCCGTTCGCTCAGGCGCTATTCGTGGATTGATCCTTGCTCCGGGGCTGGACGGGAGCAGCGGATTGCGGTTGCACTGTAGATTGTGCCGGAGCGGCTTTGCCAGAAATGTCCGCGGTGCCCTGGCGAAATTCACTAATACCTCTACCTAGCGCGCCCATGATGTCAGTGAGTCGTCCTGCGCCAAAAATGACCAGAACGATCACAAGCACAATCAGAAGCTCGGGAACGCCAATATGTGGAACCATGCTACATACTCCTTTGGATGGTCAAGAGCGCCTTAAGGTTCAACTGCTCGTTCGAGCCACCAGCTGCTTGAGCAAGTCGCTGAGATGGTTTTGAAAAAAGTTCAAAACCCCATCCCGATTGAGATGATCTGTGTTGTAAAAAAACTTGTCCTCGTTGTCCACGAGTGAAAAGTCGTAGAAAGGGACGCCGTTTCGGTCAAGAATCGTTTTGAGGGCTGCATCAAATTCTGCCTCGTGCGGTAACTCGTTGTACCAACGTTCCGGCACCGGCGGTTTGATGACAGTAACACTAATATTTTGCGCTTTGATGTCTTGAAGCCAATTATCGAACTCGGCGAGATATTTGGCTTGCGCAGCAGTATCCACGGGACCCGGATACAGATATTCCAATCGCTGTTTGTCGATTTGTTTGATTGGGCGGTATACCTTCGTCCAGCGAGTCGCTTCATCGTTGGTAATGTCAGGCGTGAAACGGTCCTGATTGTTGATTTTGGAGAAGCCGACTGCATAGTCGAGA
>CAZGMU010000299.1:0-6312 GCA_964526975.1 uncultured Planctomycetaceae bacterium | reverse complement strand
AGCGTCGGAGCCATTCCCAGTGCGCGCGATCTTCTTCGATAAATCGCCGCAGGCAAATTGGTTCGTTACATGGCATCAGGATTTGACGATTGCACTTCGTATGCGCGTGGATGTTACCGGATATAGTCCTTGGAGCGTGAAAGACGGTATCCCACACGTTCAGCCGCCTGTCCAGATACTTGAGCGCATGCTAACGGTCCGAGTTCATCTCGATACAGCCGACGAAGCGAACGGCGCCTTGCGCGTGCTGCCTGGCTCGCATGCGGCCGGGCGTCTTTCGGAGGATCAGATACAAGAAATGCGCCATCAGATTGAAGAGGTGTCCTGTGCGGTAGAGGCATGTGGAGCTATGTTAATGCGCCCGCTATTGCTGCACGCTTCCAGTCGCTCCACACACGCTGGGCACCGTCGGGTGGTGCATATCGAATATGCAGCGTGCGAATTGCCAGCGGAACTAGCTTGGCATGAAAAAGCATAGCAGAACGAGTTGCTTAAGTTACTTGAAACCCCCTTAGCGTCGACGGCCACGCCGACCAACACCAGCAACTCCAGACGCCGCCGCAATCCCAAGGTATCTCAACCGGCATTTCGCGCTCTGCCTCTGCAACGGTATACTACAAATTGTTCTAGACATGTTCCGAAGTCGTTCTCGTTGTAAAGGAGACCGATCATGCGCGCTATTCGGGCTGGCATCTTAAGTGGCGTTGGGCTGGCGATTGTTCTACTGGTCAGTATGTGGCTCGGGGCCGCCGAGACGAAACCTGCCTCGGCGAAGATGCCCGATGTCGATCAGCGCGTAAAAGCGCTCGAAGAGAAAGTCGCGGAACTAGAAAAGAAGCTCGAACAGGTTTCATCTGCTTTGCAATCGAGCGATCCGCTGGCACTGGCTCCGCGTTTCGAGGCCCCTCGCGCACCCATTGCGCCGCCGGTTCCGCCTGGCGCCCTATTGGCGCCAACGCCGCTGCCCGTTCCAGATGGTCTGCCCAAGGTCCAAGTCGCGCCTGCGCCGCCACCAGATGCCGAACTTCCGCCCGGAGTTCCCCCAGACGCCCTTCCGCGCGAGTTCAATGGGCGGACGTATTACATCGTGCCGCTTACCGAAGGAGCGCCGCACAAGTAATAGCTACAGGCGCGGACCGCTTCACGCAACTTGCGAAACATGGAAACCGACGAACAACAAATTCGCCGACTAGTCGCCACTTGGATCGACGCCACGAAAGCCGGCGACACCGACACGGTACTCAGCCTGATGACCGACGACGTGGTATTCCTCGTCACCGGCCAGCCGCCGATGATCGGCAAAGCGGCCTTCGCCGCGGCGATGCAAGCGCAGTCAGGGCAGGGTGTTCGGCCGCAGTTCGAGGGCAGGAGCGAGATTCAAGAAATCCAGATCTTCGGCGACTGGGCTTATATGTGGACGAAGCTTTCGGTCACTATCACGCCACCGGCGAGTTCGCAGCCGATCACGCGCGCGGGGAACACGCTGACGATTCTGCGGAAAGAGAACGACAAGTGGTTGCTAGCGCGGGATGCGAATATGCTCGCGGTGGTGCAGCACAATTAACCGGTGGCAAGCAGAGTATAGCGGAACATTTTGGCTTTTGTTCTTACGACGGCTATACTGTTAATCGGTGTCCTAGCGGTCGCGGATCGATGGCAGGAAAATCTACATGAATGCCGATTCACTCTTTGATTTGACGCCCCCTGAAAAGCTGCAACTGGTCGAGGATCTTTGGGACGATCTCGCCGCAACGCCATCCGACGTTCCCATCTACGACTGGCAGAAGGAGGAACTGGCGCGACGGTTCGCGGCGGAGGATGAATTGGATTGGAATTATTGGATTGAATTCTTCAGCCGAACACGCGAACCTGACAACCGTCGAAAAGGGCTCGTGGAGATAGAACTATGATTTCTACACTAACTGAATACGAAAAAGCGCAGGAAGAACTCCGATTGCTTGAGGACCGGCTGGAAGAATTGCAGAAGACGAATCCAATCGGGTCCAAAGGATTTACGAAAGCCGGCATCCGCAAAATGATTGCCAGACTTCAAGAAGAATTGGCGATTTTCGAAGGCAGCGAGGAAGCTCGGTTATCGACTTGATTTGACCTACCGATGGAGCTGAGGATTGTTTCAGCGTTTCGCCTTTGTGATCAGTCTCTCTTTGAATCGCGATTGGAGTCTAATACGAATGGCTAAGAGGAATCCAGACACCGACTCTGCGTCGCGGGCATTGTGCCCGAAATGCATGCAACCTCTCATTGATGGCCGCCACTTTTGTGACCATTGTGGTATGCCCGTAACAGTGCAAGCCACTACGAATCCATTCGAACGGATTCTTGCTCAAGGATTCGCCTTCCGCGAGGCTGCGAACCATCCAAGTAAGCCGATCGTTGTTATTGGCATGTGGCTTGTTTTGGCGCCAAGTCTTATCGGTATCTTCGCCACATGTATTGTGCATGCGCTTCATTTGCCTCAGGCGCTTGGCGCAGCAGATGGTTCGGCCGACGTCGTTGCAGCCCTCGCGACTACGGTGTTGTTGGGTTTCTTGGCCGTAGTGTTGGGCACGCTGCTTTATAAGACAACCCGAAACTACTTTCGGCTCAAGGGAAATAGTTGACGGCTTGTGAGGCATGCCCTCGACACAGAACTATGAATGGCACGCCAAAGAAACTTTGCAGCGCGCTGCGAGCTATTGCATGGATCTCAATAACGTGGATCGCCATGTCTGGGAAAATGGCTCAAGCCGTTGAAACAAAGATCCCCGTCGCCTTCTCCGGCGGCCACGACCTGGCCAAGAACGATTATGGCCGCCCCTGCACGCTCATGGCCGCCGCCCTTGGTGTGAAGCCCGACGAGTTTCGCAAGGCGTTCAGCGGCGTCACGCCTGCGCGCGGTCGCGGGCCGACGGGGGCCGAAGCGCGGCGCAACAAAGAAGCACTGATGAAAGTTCTCGCCCCGCTCGGCGTCACCAACGAGCGGATGGACGAAGTCGCTAACTACTACCGCTTCCGTCCACAAAACGGCGAACTCTGGCCAACGAAACCCGCGAAAGCCTACGCCGTCGTCGAAGATGGCAAGATCAAGAAGGTGGTCGTTACCGAACCCGGCTCGGGCTACTGTTCGCCGCCGAAGGTTACGATAAAGGGGGTCGAAAAAGCGCATCTCGAAGCCAAAATCAAATACGACAAAAACCTCAAGCAAAACGGCGGCATCGCGTCGGTCGAGGTGGTGACAGAAAAACCAGCTATATCGCGTTAAGGGATGATTCAAAAACAACTTCGGCGGATAGGATTCACCACGGAGACACGGAGGAGGCAAATTCGGAGTGTGGAATGGGGAGTGGGGAATGAAAACTCCCCATTCCCGACTCGATTTCTCCGTGTCTCCGTGGTTATTCTGAAAATCGGGAAGTTATTCTTGAGCCGTTCCTAAACTGCTGAATCCGTACTGGTTTTTCGTGACCTATACTTCTTGTATGAGATCACGACTCCGCAATCGTTGGCTGCTTATAGGCCTCGCCCTCGCCGCCTTCGGCTGGAGCCCGCTGCTCGCGATCATTCTGCTGGCCAGCCTCGGCTTGTGGCCCGATCCGAATCCGAACCCGATCGGACCGGGCCTGTTGTTTTTCGTCACCTTCTGGCCGGCCGTAATTTGCCTTGCCATCGGGCTGTACCAAAGCGTGCGCCGTCGCGATACGGAAGGTTCGATTCGTCGAGGGGGAACTGGCTCATTTTGCTCCGAAGACTCCGCAAAATGAGCCAGTTCCCAACAGTTCAACGGTTCTCGGATAGGCTTTTAGCCGAATCCTGCTGTGCCGTCGGCCGCAGCACCACGCGACGCAAGTCCATCACCGCCGTCCCCGGCTTGATTTGCGGTTTCACTGCCAGCCGATGCGTGCCCGGTTCGAGCCGCACTTCGCCGATGATTCGCTCGATCATCTGTTGGAAGTCGCCTGTGTCTTGCACGGTGAATTTCAGAATCTGATCGTCGACTTCAAGGGCAACCTTCGCTCCGCCGCTTCCTTTGCCGCAGCCTTGTTGGACCTCGACTTCGTATACGCCACCCGCGGGAATTGAAAATTCCCACTCGGCCCAATCAGCGGCATTCGTCCAGTAGCCAAGCGTATTTTTGTTGGGCGCGGGTTCGTAGCGCAGCGTCTGGCCATGAACGCGGGCATCTTGCGCGTGCAGGCGAATATCACCGGTCGGCGGCGTGACGAGCGGCTTGCGGTCCTTGATCACGTCCTTCATCTTCTCACGCCATGGTTTCCATTCTTTGCTCGTTTCTGCGGCCGTTGACTGGGCCACGAGCCGAGACGGATCGTGGTCGACATACAACTGCCGGTGCAGCTCGGCGTCAAATTCCGGATTCAGCACCGGCAAGCGGGCCCCGACCGCGGCTTGCCACGCGTGCAACTTCTCGCGTAGCTTGGCCGCTCGCTCGGGTTCAGACGCGGCCAAGTTGTGCTTTTCCCCTTCGTCATGCCGCAGGTCGAATAGTTCGATGCCGCCATCTTCCAAATCCTCGACGAGCTTCCACTCACCGTCGCGAATCGCGCTCGCCGGCCGGCCGCCTTGGTTCGTGTAGTTCGGCATGTGCCAATAGAGCGGCCGCGGCGCGATCGTTTCGCCTCGAAACAACTTTACAATGCTCGTGCCATCCAGCGGGCCGACCGCTTTCGCCGGATCGACGCCCGCCGTCTCGAGCAATGTCGGAAAGAAATCCATTAGTTGCACCGGCGTTTCGCATGTGCTGCCGGTAGCAACCACGCCCGGCCAGCGCACCACGAGCGGTTCGCGAATGCCCCCTTCGTAAACATATCCCTTGCCGGCGCGGAACGGCGTGTTGTGCGTCGCCGGGCTGTCGGGCGACTCCAGCACATGCAGCCCGCCGTTGTCGCTTGTGAAGATAAAGATCGTGCGGTCGGCCAGCCCCAGCTCATCGACTTTCGCCATCAATCGGCCCACGGCATCATCGAGTGTTTCGATCATCGCGGCGTATTTCGGGTTGAACGCGTCTTCGTGCTTTTCCACCAGCTTCGGAATCGCCGAGAGTGGAATATGCGGGCAATGATGAGCCACATAGCAAAAAAATGGCCGCTCGCGATTTTCGATGATGAATTTTTCCGCCGTCTCGGTAATCGCATATTCCCCTTTGCCGCCCATTGTTTGCACTGGCTTTGGGTTGGCTGGCGTGATAATGGCCACGTCGAAACCTTGATCGGTCGGGTTGAAGCCGTTGGAGCCCAGGTGCCATTTTCCAAACAACCCGGTCACGTAGCCGGCGCTCTTCAACACTTCCGCGATCGTCACTTCCTCCAGCGGCAACTGGCCCTCGATCCGCGGCTGCAGTACCCGCTGCGACGGAGCATCCGGTCGGCCCGGCAGGTAGTTGGTCAAATTCAACCGCGCCGGAGACTTTCCCGTCATAATCGCCGCTCGCGACGGTGAACAAATCGGCTGGCCGTACGCACATGTGAACCGCATTCCTTGGCGTGCCAACCGATCGAGGTTCGGCGTGTGGTGTTCCTTTCGCCCGTAGCAGCCAAGATCGTTGACCCCCAGGTCATCTGCCAGAACGAACACGATATTCGGCCGTGCCCCATTCGCTGCCGATTCCGCGCCTCGCACCGCCGCCTGCGGAACAACCACCAACAGCACACCCGCGGTCAAAGCGACGAACCAGCGATTTACCATCTGATGTCTCCTCAAAGCGAGTAAGAGCCTATCCGAGAACTGTTGAGGACTGGCCGGGCACCATCGCGGCGATGGTCGTGCGGAGTCTTCGGAGCAAAATGTGCCTGTCCCCCTCTCGTGACTAACGAAGCACGGCGTACCGATTGTCAGCTCCATTCAAAATATGCTCACCCGCAGGGTGTCAGGCAAGTTACCATGAAAACCTCGAAAAGCACGCCGGTTTTTTGTGTATTTTGTGTTTTTCGTGATTTCTTTCCGTCGTGTTCGCTCACGTCCATTCTTCAAAGAACCTCTGAGGACACAACTTCGGAAGCTGATTCAGCCTCTCTTTTTCTCTTTGCGCCTCCGCGCCTTTGCGTGAGAATATCAAGCATTCCAATTTTAGAGCTTATCCGAGAACTGTTGGGGACTGGCCGGGTGCCATCGCGGCGATGGTCGTGCGGAGTCTTCGGGGCAAAATGTGCCCGTCCCCCTTTCGCGCCCGGATAGGTTTTCAAACGACACGGCAACTTCCATGAACTACACAAGACTAGGCCGCAGCGGCCTCAAGGTTTCTCGACTCTGCCTCGGCTGCATGAGCTTCGGTGTGCCCGAACGAGGCTCCCATCCGTG
>CAZGMU010000298.1:0-6386 GCA_964526975.1 uncultured Planctomycetaceae bacterium | reverse complement strand
ACGACTTTCACGTTCACAATGCCTATCGGTCCCCTGGCAGGCTGGAAGAGCATGAACTTGGTAAGCCCAAAACCGAAGTCTATCTGCGTCGTTACGAGGGATTCAGGCATGGCCTCACGGCCCGGCAACTCCATGTCGGCTCCGATTCCGCCGCAGAACTGGCCGGGGTCACCTTTGCGTTCGTCTCGGTGGACAAGGGGTCGTCGCGCTCGGCGATTTTCGATGTTTTGATCGCTGGGAAAATCCCATTCATCGACGTGGGCATGGGCCTTAAACGGAAAGGCGATCCGCTCAGCGGCATGCTGAGAGTGACATACTACCCGGTAGACCGGGCTGAGGAAGTCCGCGCGAAAGGGTATGCTGAGATGTCTGACCCGGCTGATAATCTCTACCGCACGAATATCCAGATAGGTGAATTGAATGCCCTGAACGCCTGCCTCGCTGTGGTAAAATACAAGGAAGTCCGCGGCTTTTACGGTAACAACGAGCCGATGGACAACTACCTCTTCGATGTTTCCGACATGAAGATCGCCTCATGAAGTTTCGCCTGCAACGAGTCGAGTTCATGCCCAAGGAGATGCAGCCAGGCATACTCTACTACGCTGAGGAGTATGGAGCCGCGGCGCACCTGTGCGCCTGTGGCTGTGGTTCGAAAATCCGAACCCCAATTGACGACGCAGAG
Organism: uncultured Planctomycetaceae bacterium; assembly: GCA_964526975.1. Classification (GTDB taxonomy): domain Bacteria; phylum Planctomycetota; class Planctomycetia; order Pirellulales; family Lacipirellulaceae; genus JABDGM01. The sequence continues at coordinate 5,704 of CAZGMU010000298.1, read as the reverse complement.
TGGTCACTTGAGGAAGGCTCCGGAGGGCCGTCACTTTACCCGTCCGTGGGCAATTGGCAGAAGCCCTGTCGCTCACACTACTTTATCAGAAACGGGGCGATCATATGGTGCGGCCAGTGGACGGAGGAGGAGGTCAAAATGGGCCGGCGTCTTGAGCATCAGCGACGCGTCGCTCATTTGGATAGCAAATCTCCACGGAAGAAGCGCCGTCGCTTCTGGGATTGGATGCGCAGTCTTTTCGACTGAGCGCAATGGGCGACCGAGCATATCAGTCCAGAGGACGCTGCGTCCACCGGCGCGAAAGTCATGCCCTACTCTTGCAGCCGGCAGATAACATTTTGCGCAGCCCTGGCTAAGCTCTTGCCGTCAGCCTTGCCTCCCGTCAAACCTACCTCGGGCCACCGCACGCCGACGTCTTTCGGCGTATTGCATGTCGCACATGCCCCCGAAAGGATCCCAATGAGCGAACCGACCATAATTTGCCCGAAGTGTCAGAACGAGATTAAGCTGAACGAGTCTCTGGCTGGTCCCCTCATTGCGTCCACCAAGCGGGAATATGAGGCGCGCCTCGTCCAGAAAGACACCGACATCGCCAGCCGCCAAAAGGCATTGCAGGAGCGCGAGGACGCGCTCTCCAAAGCGAAGGAGTCCCTCGATAGTCAGGTCGCTGAGAAGTTGAAACTCGAGCGCGCCAAGATTGCCGCCGAAGAATCGAAGAAGGCGAAACTCGCGCTCTCCACCGACCTTGAACAAAAGGCCAAAGAAATCACCGATCTTCAGGAAGTGCTCAAAGCCCGCGAAGGGAAGCTGGCCGAGGCGCAAAAAGCGCAGGTCGATTTGATCAAGAAGCAGCGCGAATTGGACGACGCCAAACGAGAACTCGACCTCACCGTCGAAAAACGAATTCAGGAAGGGCTCACCGTAACACGCCAGCAGGCGAGGAAAGAGGCCGAGGATGAGTTGAAACTCAAGGTCGCCGAGAAGGAGCAAACCATCACCTCGATGCAAAAACAGATCGAGGATTTGAAACGCCGGGCGGAACAGGGTTCACAGCAAATCCAAGGCGAGGTTCAGGAGCTTGAACTGGAGGCCCTGTTACGGGCCAAATTTCCCCGCGACACCATCGACCCCGTGCCGAAGGGAGAGTTTGGCGGCGATGCAATGCAGCGCGTGGTCGGTCCTCTTGGCCAGGTATGCGGCACGATTCTTTGGGAGTCCAAACGCACCAAGAATTGGAGTGACAGTTGGCTGGCCAAACTTCGCGATGACCAGCGCACCGCCAAGGCTGAGATCGCCGTGCTGATCAGCCAGGTGCTGCCGAAGGGCGTCGAGAATTTCGATTTGGTCGATGGCGTGTGGGTGGCGCACCCCCGCGTGGCGATTCCCGTCGGCACCATGCTGCGCCAGTCGTTGGTGGAGTTGGCAACTGCCCGCCAGGCATCCGAGGGCCAGCAGACCAAGATGGAAATCCTCTATTCCTACCTGACCGGCCCACGTTTTCGCCAGCGGGTGCAGGCCATCGTTGAGGCGTTTTCCAACATGAAGGAAGACCTCGACAAGGAGCGGAAGGTCATCACCAAACAATGGGCCAAGCGGGACGAGCAGATTGAACGCGTCATGCAGGCCACTGTTGGGATGTATGGCGACATGCAGGGTATTGCGGGCAAGACGCTACAAGAAATCGATGGGCTAGAGATTAAGACCCTTGAAGCGCCCGAACAATAACAACTCCCTTTATGGCCAAGAAAGCAAAAGCTGCCCCCGCACCCGTAGCCGACGCATCGACGGTTCCCGTGAAGCGGCCTCGGGTGCATAAGCTGACTATTCGCAATTTTCGGGCTATCGGAAAGGAGCCGGTGACAGTCGAATTGGACGATATTGTCGTTCTAGTTGGCCCCAACAACTCCGGCAAGAGTTCGATTCTTCGAGCATATCAGGTCGTGATGCTACACGGGTCAAAGGACGGCGAGTTGACGCAAGAAGACTTTCCCGATGGCACTATCGATGCCAGTAACCCAGTTGAGATTGAACTGGAGACAGTCGTCTATGACGAAAAGGCGCCCGGCGAGAAATGGATACGAAAAGACCCAACTACAGGGGAGATGTTTGTGCGAGAAAAGTGGACTTGGGTTGCGCCAGGAAAACCGAAAAGAGTCGGCTGGGAAGTTGGCGAACCAGGCAACTGGCACGCATCGGAGGTGCCTTGGGGGGCACCAGGAGTCGCTCAGCCAGCTCGTCCAGAACCACATCGGATCGAAGCATTCGATTCTCCGCAGACTCAAACCGCAGCCGTCGTCACCCTTCTTAAAGATGTGCTGAACCAGCGGATCAAAGAAATGCAGGAAACTCCACCTCCCGCAGACGGAACGACAGTAGAGTCAACCGACTACCAAAAGCTCCTCACATCGGTTTCTGAATTTCAAAAGAAAGTTGTTGTCGCAGCCAACGAGCAAATAGCGAAGATCGAGACGGAAATGAACACCCTTATCGACCAGGTGTTCCCAGGTCAGGCAGTTCGTTTTGATGCACGCCCCGAGGACAACATCGACGATTGCCTGACGTTCTTTCGAGACACTCCTCAACTGCTGATGGGGCCAAAGAACGGCTATCAACCGCCCGTTGAAAAACAGGGCAGCGGCGCTCGACGCACGTTACTTTGGGCGGCGCTCCGGCTCGTAAAAGAACAAGCTCGAGCGAAGAAAGACGCGACTTCAACACGACCACACATCTTGTTGATCGATGAGCCGGAATTGTGCCTGCATCCGAATGCTGTCAGGGAAGCCTGCCGTGTTCTATACGATCTTCCAAAGACTGGAAACTGGCAGGTAATGGTCACCACCCATTCGCCCGTTTTTATCGACCTTTGGCGCGACAATACATCGATAGTTCGTGTCGAACGACAGCCAAACGGTTCAGCCAGTGGAACCACGATCTACCGCCCAAAAAGGGCTGCTCTTGATGACGATGACAAGGAGTGCCTCAAGCTTCTCAACCTATGCGACTCCTATGTCGCTGAATTCTTTTTTGGCGGACGAACTGTTTTGGTAGAGGGCGACACTGAGCACACGGCGTTCACCTACGTGATGCAGCAGGAGCCGGAGCGCTTCAAAGACATCCATGTGGTCCGTGCACGAGGCAAGGCCACTATAGTTTCATTGTGCAAGGTGCTAAATCAATTTGGAGCCCCATACAGCGTCTTGCACGATAGCGACACCCCAACAGCATTCCGAAAGGGGACCGTGATCACGAATCCAGCATGGACGCAAAATCAACGGATATACGACCAAGTTAAGAACTTGGTTGCCACTCGTAAAATCCGACTCGTTGCTTCCCTCGTAAGTTTTGAGCCTGCGTATTTTGGCACCGATGCTTCAAGCGAGAAGCCAGCCAATGCGTGGACGACACTTAAGGAAAACAAGGATGCCCACGTAAGGATCGCGACTCTACTGGAGGCTCTAGTAGATTTCACCAAGCCCTTGCCTCAGGGAGCCGTGGAATGGTCTGATCTTGCGGCACTCGAAAACCAGTTGCCGAAAAATCCAGCATGACGAAGAAGCAGAAACTAGAACTGACATGGATCGGCAAGGAGCACCGACCGAAACCGGAGCTGCGCATTCTTTTGCCGGATGATTCCAAGTCGTATCATGCCAAACATCACGCTACGTAAAGCGTGGTGCTCGATAGACGGGAGCAGTGAATACCTGGCGAACCACTTGCGTGCCGTGATCCCGGTCGCGACTTGGCCTATACGCCAACCCCAGCAGCAGGAGGATCTGGTTCTTCTAGATAGCGCGAAATATCTACGGGACGAACGTAGATTCTGACGTAGCGCACGATTTCTGTGCCGTGAACTTCGCCCACGGTTCGTTTGTCTTCGTCATATTCGGGCAAAGAGCCCCAAGCGCGTTCAAGTGTGCGGTGAAAAACTTCTTCGCACGTTTTGAGGTGATTGGCAGAGAATAAGCCAGGGAGGCATTCCGGCCAAGATTGATCTCCCAATTTAAGAATCGTTGGGCTCCGATTCGGGAGGAAAATCAATTTTTTAGAGACGGAAAGGTCAGCACTGAAGTCTTTGGGGCGAACGTCGTCATCATCATCGTAGTCCAATTCCTTTCCCATATAAACTTCGACTTCGACGAGACCGCGCAAAAGCGCCTCAAGCGCATCGCTTGTCAGGAATTCGCCGTCTTGGATTGCGACAGGGAGTTCAGGCGCAGTTCCTCCTAACAACATTACAATCTCCGCGGCATTGAGTTTTTGCTCACCCGAAATCTTAGCGGCCGAGATGAGCTTGGCCTGATTTGTCGCCCATTCACGAAGAACCTCCGGCGGCACGGTCGGTTGTGCAGAATCTCGCGCAACCGTGCGCGGCTCCCCACTTAGGACGCCAACAATATGTTGGATTTTCGCCGCTAGAAACCCGCCAACCGTAATCACACCCTCAGCGGTATAATAAGTCGAAGATGTAGGGCAGATACATGCCCGGCCGTGACTCCGGCCGGTCACAGGATCTTTGAGTTCTCGAAGGTTCGCGATCATGAACGCCACGCCACGTTCGATCAAATCATTCCGGTCCCCGGCGGTTCTACTCAATAGGGTCTTAGGCTCTTCACTGAGCCAATCGTTAGCCGCAATAGCGATTTCACTAGAACCGTCTTGAACCACATGCACCGTAACGTCCACGGCAGGAGAATGCCTCGCAACCAACATGCGTAAGCTGATCAAGTTTTTTGCGGTTCCCGTTGAACCGCGATAGAGCAGTCCCGTTGGTTCGTCCGGAGGAGTTCGCAGCCGCACTGAAACACGTGTTCCGGGGTTTCCCAGCGCTTCTTCCAGCACTGGCTCCCTTAAAATCGGTCGCATTCGGAGACCTTTTCTAAAATCCAGCGTGTGCGTATCCGAGGCGGCCGCATCGTGCCGGCGGCTTGTGACTGTAACCTCGTCTCCGAGCATGAACACGGAGAAAAACCCAATTCCAAACCTGCCAGTCGGTTTCAGCCCCTTCGATTGAAGTCCTGGAAATTCACGGCGCATCGCCGCACTTCCCCAGAATGACTTGCCAAAATCAAGCAACGCTCCAGTCAGCACACTCGACGACATGCCGATCCCATCGTCCTCAATGTCTATCCATGCGGCACCGTGCTTGTCCTTGCGAATTTGGACGACAATTTTGCCAGCGGTAGGCTCGAGGTTCGCGAGCAAGCGCCTCGCACGGATTGCGTCCGCAGCGTTTTGAATTAGCTCTCTTAGCGGAACTGCTGGGTCTGCTCCATATAGCCTCTCACCGCCGAGCAGTTTCACTAACGCAGGGACATCCGAAACGCGAAGTTCTGTATCAACAGGTTTCCATCGCCTAGTCGTAATTAGGGTCGCTACCGCTTCGGGCGATTTAGCGTTCTTTACTGCCGTCGCTGCGAACGATGCCATGTCACTCGCGTCGAGTAAGGAGTGGACCGATCGCAATTCATCGTCAATTAGCGCAAGCATGTCGTAGCACAGCCACCAAGCTCCGGCCTCTTCGATGTCGAATGGACTTCCTGTATAAACAAGGAAGGTTTTATCAATGGAAGGTTTGCCGAGATGGGTCTGAAAAGCCCAATGCGTGGCCGAAGCGCCCTCGGGTTGAATAAGAGCGCGCAAAAATCGTGGTGCGCGCCGGTGGTCAACGTGCGCGGCGTCGGCTACGCGAAGCAGGCAGGCGAGT
>CAZGMU010000297.1:837-6394 GCA_964526975.1 uncultured Planctomycetaceae bacterium | reverse complement strand
CTCGTAAAGTTGTTGCCGAAGCGGTCAAAGCGGCCCATGAAGCCGGTACGATCGTCAGCTACGATCTCAACTTTCGCTCGAAGCTTTGGTCCTCGGCAGAGGCCATCGCGACGACCAAGCCCCTGGTCCCTTACATCGATTGCCTCATCGGCAACGAAGAGGACTTCCAAAAGGTCCTCGGCTACGATGTCGAGGGCGTCGACATAGAAAAAGGCAAACTCGACACCTCGGCCTTCAAGTCGATGGTCAATCGAGTGGTGAAAGACTACCCGAATATCAAAGTCGTCGGGACGACGCTCCGCGGCGTGAAGACCGCGCTCATCAACGATTGGTCGGCCATCATGTGGCACGACGGCACGTTCTACGACGGGCCGTCTTATCCCGACTTGGAGATTGAAGACCGTGTCGGCGGCGGCGACGGCTTCGCGTCGGGGTTCGCCTATGGTTTCCTCACAGGCGCCGCGCCGCAACAATGCGTAAACCTCGGCGTCGCCCACGGCGCGCTCCTGATGAGCACCCGCGGCGACACCAGCCAAATCACACTCGAAGAATTAATGCATATCGCCGGCGGCGGCTCGGCACGCATCAAGCGTTAATACAAATAAGACTCACCACGGAGACACAGAGAACACAGGGAAGAACTTTATCCGCAGGTGAACGCAGATGAACAATATTCAAAACAGAACTATCGCTCTCTTATCTGCGTTTATCTGTGTTCATCTGCGGTCCTTAAGAGCCTTTCTCCGTGCCCTCTGTGTCTCCGTGGTCAATGCCTTCCTCTAAACAGTTCTAATTCAATACAGAAACAAAACCGCCGTATAGCGGGGAATTCGTGATCAAGCTCGACCCCAAACTGACGCCAAACGACCTTGCCGCGAAGCTGGAGCGATTTTGGTCGCGTTCGGCCGAGTGCGTCGATGCCATTGAGCAAAGCTGCCCGCCTGATTCGGCCTCGCCGGTGTTCACGGTGCAGGGCCGCTATACGGCAAAGGGTTGGACCGAATGGACACAAGGCTTTCAATTTGGGTCGGCCTTGCTCCAGTTCGATGCAACGGGCGACGAGCGTTACTTGGAACTCGGCCGCGATCGAACTGTTTCGGTCATGGCTCCGCATTTAACCCATGTCGGCGTTCACGATCACGGGTTCAATAACATCAGTACCTACGGCAACTTGCTCCGTCTGATTCGCGAAGGCCGCTTGCCGAACTACACTTGGGAGCGACGTTACTTCGAGTTGGCGCTCAAGCTCAGCGGGGCGGTGCAGGCCGCTCGTTGGGCGAAAGCGAGCGACGGCACGGGTTACATCTATTCGTTCAACGGCCCCCAATCGCTGTTCGTCGATACGATCCGTTCGTGCAGAGTCCTGGCAATGGCTCATCAATTGGGCCATGCCCTCATGGGCGAACGAGACGAAAAAATCTCCTTGCTCCAGCGCCTCGTCGAGCATGCCAACAACACCGCGCGCTACAATATTTGGTACGGAGAAGGGCAGGGCACCTACGATGTCAGCGGCCGCACGGCGCATGAGAGCGTCTTCAACACCAATAACGGCGACTATCGTTGCCCAGCGACTCACCAGGGCTACTCGCCCTTCAGCACCTGGACGCGTGGCCTCGCCTGGGCCATGCTCGGTTACGCCGAACTGCTCGAATGGCTCACCACTCGCACCGACGACGAGCTGGCATCTTGCGGCGGGCGCGATGCGGTGCGCGGGAACTGGTTGAAAGCAGCCCAGGCAACGTGCGATTTCTACATCCGCGAAACGCCGACTTGCGGCGTGCCTTATTGGGATACGGGTGCTCCTGGGCTGGCTCACCTAGGTAACTACCTGGACCGGCCGGCCGATCCGTACAACGACTTCGAGCCCGTCGACAGTTCGGCCGCCGCGATCGCCGCACAAGGCTTGCTGCGATTGGGACACTACCTGGTGCATGAGCAAGGCGAAACGGCCGCGGGCGTTCGCTATGTGGAAGCCGGCCTGGCGACGGTTCGCACCTTGTTGGACGAACCTTATTTTTCCAGCAGCCCCAACCACGAAGGCCTATTGCTCCACTCCGTCTACCATCGCCCGAATGGCTGGGATTATGTGCCGCCGAATCGCAAGGTCCCCTGCGGCGAATCGAGCATGTGGGGCGACTACCACATGCGGGAAGTTGCCCTCTATGTTGAGCGATTGGCGGAAGATGCGCCATACTACACGTTCTTCGGCCCCACCAATGCACAGCAAGATTAGCACCGCGGCACGACGAATAAGGCGTTCGATCTTTTATAAGCATCCTATCCTTCAAGCCGTTGTGATTGGAAAGGACCGATGGCATCCAACTCGAAACGAGTAGCACTGATCACGGGCGGCAGTCGAGGCATCGGCTTTGGCATCGCCACGGTGCTTGCCGACGAAGGCTACGACCTCGCGATCAACGGAGTCCGCCCCGAGGCCGATGTTGCCGAGGCGCTCGACTCTTTGCGTCAACGTGGCAGTGATGTGGTCTATTGCCAGGGTAATGTCGCGTCGGCCAGCGATCGAAAGGAAATCGTTGCCACCGTTCGCCAGCACTTTGGGCGATTGCGCGTATTGGTCAACAACGCCGGCGTGCCCCCCTCGCCGCGGGCAGACATCCTCGATGCCACCGAAGAGAGCTTCGATCGCGTCGTGGGCATCAATCTCAAGGGCCCCTATTTTTTGACTCAGCTCGTTGCCCGCTGGATGATCGAACAACGGCAGGCCGATAATAGCTTCGCCGGCGTTATCGTCAATATTTCTTCCGTCAGCGCGACCGAAGCATCGATCAATCGAGGTGACTATTGCATCAGTAAGGCCGGCATCACCATGGCCACGCAGCTTTGGGCTCACCGGTTGGCTGAGTTTGGCATTCCGGTCTATGAAATTCGGCCTGGTATTTTCCATACGGACATGAGCGCGCCGGTGAAGGAAAAGTACGACCAGATGATTGCCAATGGACTCACCGTCGAGAAACGCTGGGGCGAACCAGAGGAAATCGGCCATGCGGTCGCCGTGCTGGTCCGAGGCGAACTGACCTACGCCACGGGCAACGTCCTGAATATCGACGGCGGCCTGACGCTCCGACGACTTTGAACTCGACACATTTCACCATTCTGTCTCTATCCAATGAACGCCAGCTTTGCCGAAATCAAGAACCTGCGACTTGTGCCGATGGTCGTCATCGACAACGCGGAGCATGCCCACATGTTTGGCGAAGTGCTCGCGGCAGGCGGCCTGCCGGTGGCTGAGGTCACGTTCCGCACTCCCGCGGCAGAGCCAGCCATTCGCGCGCTTGCCAAGCGTGGCGACGTGCTGGTCGGCGCTGGCACGATTCTGACGACCGAGCAGGCCGATCGAGCGATCGATGCAGGCGCACAATTCCTGGTGGCACCGGGAACGAATCCAAAAGTGGTTGAGCATGTTCTCAAACGCGGTCTGCCGATGGTCCCGGGCGTGGCTACACCCAGCGAGATCGAGTTGGCTCTGTCGCTGGGGGTCGAAGTGCTGAAATTCTTTCCCGCTGAAACGATGGGGGGCGTCGGCGCGCTCAAGGCATTTGCCGGCCCTTATCCGGACGTGCGATTCATGCCGACTGGAGGAATCACGCCAGAACTACTTCCCGCTTACCTGCGATTGCCGTCGGTCGTCGCCTGTGGAGGCTCGTGGCTGGCGCCTCGCGACTTGCTCGCCGCCGGGCGGTTCGATTCGATCGCCGCGCTAATCGAACAGGCGAAAAAACTGCTCGCCGGGCCGGCCGATATCGCGACTTAAGAAACCAAGAACTCACAGTTCCTTCTCCGCCTCGTTGAGCCCTTCTTCCAACTCCTGACAGTCAGTGTCTTTCATTCCTTCCTTGATGGCTTTGCGCGCCTTGGCGGCTAGCCTGCGGTAATTGCGGCGGATGTGCTCGATTTCCGACTCGTCGAGTTCTTCCAAGTCGAGCAGGGCGTTGTGCGCGCCCTCGACTGCCCGAATCAACTCGTCCAGCTTGGTCTGAATCGCACCGGTGTCGCGGTTTTGCGTGCTCTGAATCAGAAACACCATCAGGAACGTGACAATGGTCGTCCCGGTATTGATGATCAATTGCCAGGTATCACTATAACCAAACACTGGTCCGGTGATCGCCCAAACGATAATCGTTGCCGTGGCGATGATAAATGCGATTGGGTGCCCGGTGATGCGGGCGGTCCATTTTCCGAAAGCTGCAAATGCATGTTCCAGAAGCTTTAGCATGGCTGCCTCCCGATAGAATGCCAAATGTGGCAGACAAGAATGTCTGCCACACGGGCTCTTCGTGTTACTTTTCGCATAATCTTCAACTATTACTGTATCGCTGCTTGGAGGATAGGCATTCACTCAGGCCACCCGGTTGAATTCTGCGCGAAATCACCAAGAATTAGACCATGGCAATCGATCCGATCTGTGGAATGACCGTTGATGAGCGTACGGCGATCTCGGCCGAACGCGAAGGCACGACTTACTACTTCTGCTGCGATCATTGTCGGCAGAAGTTTCTCAAAGGGGATGCAAAGGACTCGGCACACGGTGCGTCACTTGTAACGCTAACCCTGTCTCCGCCACCCCAAGCTGCGCCGGCTGGCACGATTTACATGTGCCCGATGCATCCGGAGGTGGAGCAGGATCATCCGGGCACCTGCCCGAAGTGCGGCATGGCGCTCGAGCCGAAGACGATCACGGCCGAGCCTGAGGACGATTCGGAACTACGCGACATGACTCGTCGCTTTTGGGTGGTGGCCGGTCTCTCGCTCCTGGTTTTGGCGCTAGCGATGTTGCCGATGATTGGCGTTCCGTTGCATCACTGGCTTTCGATGCCGCAACTCCACTGGCTGCAGTTTTTGCTGACCACGCCCGTCGTTCTCTGGGCAGGCTGGCCACTGGTTACGCGCGGCTGGCAATCGATTGTGAGCGGACACTTGAATATGTTCACGCTCATTTTCATTGGCGTCGGAGCGGCGTTTCTTTACAGTGCCGTCGCGACAGTGCTGCCGAACGTCGTTCCAGATGAATTCAAAGATCACGGCGCAGCGCCGATCTACTTCGAAGCGGCCGCCGTGATCGTCGCACTGGTCTTACTTGGACAAGTTTTGGAACTCCGTGCCCGCCGGCGAACCGGGAGCGCCGTCCGCGAACTGCTGTCGCTCACTCCTCCGACTGCCCGATTGATCCACAACGGCCAGGAACAGATCATCCCGCTCACCGATGTCCATCCACACGACCTTCTGAAGGTCCTTCCGGGAGAGCGTGTGCCAGTCGATGGTCAGGTTGAGCTTGGCCGCAGCTCGGTCGATGAGTCGATGCTGACCGGCGAACCCGTTCCGGTGATGAAGCAACCGGGCGACACCGTCATCGGCGGCACAATGAACCAAACCGGGGCGTTCGAGATGCGGGCTGAGCGCGTTGGCTCAGAAACCGTGCTCGCCCAGATCGTTCAACTCGTGGGCGAGGCACAGCGCAGCCGGGCGCCGATCCAGCAAGTGGCCGATGTGGTGGCGTCTTGGTTTGTACCGGCAGTGCTGCTTGCGTCTATCATTACTT
>CAZGMU010000297.1:0-827 GCA_964526975.1 uncultured Planctomycetaceae bacterium | reverse complement strand
GATCATCGCATGTCCCTGCGCACTCGGGCTAGCGACTCCGATGTCGATCATGGTGGGCATCGGTCGCGGAGCGAAAGCCGGTGTTTTGATCAAGAACGCCGATGTGCTGCAACAAATGGAAAAGGTCGACACACTGCTGGTCGACAAGACCGGCACGCTGACCGAGGGGCGACCTAAACTCACGGAATCTCGGCCGTCACCACCCTATGATGAAGTCGAGCTGCTGCGGCTCGCTGCTTCGGTCGAGCGCAACAGCGAACACCCATTGGGCAGAGCAGTCGTCGACGCCGCCGAGAAACGGAATATCGACCTTGCGGAGGTAAAGGAGTTCGACTCCACGACCGGCGGCGGCGTGCGTGGCGATGTTGGCGGCAAGCAGGTTCTTGTCGGCACGACCGAGTTTCTTCGCGACCATCAAGTCGTGATTCCCAGCGAGGCCGACACGGCGAGCAACGAGTTGCGAACGAAAGGGCGCACGGTGCTATTTGTCGCGGCCAGTGGAAAATTCGCCGGTTTCCTGGCCGTTGCCGATCCCATCAAGCAATCGGCCCCCGCGGCGATCAACGAGCTGCGCCGGCTTGGCATTTCGATCGTGATGCTGACTGGGGACAATGAGCGCACCGCCCAATCGGTCGCGGCGCAACTTGGCATCGAGCAGGTCGACGCCGGCGTCAAGCCAAGTGACAAGCACGAGCGCGTTCAAGCTCATCGCGCGAATCATCACGTGGTCGCGATGGCGGGCGACGGCATCAACGACGCCCCCGCGCTCGCGGCGGCCGATGTCGGCATCGCGATGGGAACCGGAACCGATGTTGCGATCGAGAGCG
>CAZGMU010000296.1:0-6419 GCA_964526975.1 uncultured Planctomycetaceae bacterium | reverse complement strand
CCGGCAACCAGCAGCCCGGCTACGCCAGCATGGGCGCGTGGGTCAGCTACGGCCTCGGTAGCATGAACGACAATCTGCCCACGTTCATTTCGATGATCTCACAGGGCACCGGCAAGAACCCAGGCCAGCCGATCTTCTCGCGCCTCTGGGGCAGCGGCTTCTTGCCCTCGTCGCATCAAGGCGTCGGCCTCCGTGCGGGCGCGAGCCCCGTGCTCTATTTGAATGACCCGCCCGGCACCGATCGCACCCAACGCCGCGAGATACTCGACGATCTCGCGCAGCTCAACCATCTCCAAGCCGAAAAAACAGGCGACCCCGAAACGCTCGCCCGCATCGCCGCCTACGAAATGGCGTTTCGCATGCAAACCTCGGTTCCCGAGCTGACCGACCTCTCGGGCGAACCACAGCACATCATCGACAGCTACGGCCCCGAGGTCCACAAAGCCGGCAGCTACGCCGCCAACTGCCTGCTAGGCCGCCGCCTCTTGGAGCGCGGCGTCCGCTTCGTCCAACTTTTCCATCGCGGCTGGGACCAGCACATCGCGCTCAAACGCCAGCTTCCCAATCAATGCAAAGATGTCGACCAACCCACCGCCGCCCTGCTCAGCGATCTCAAGCAGCGCGGCATGCTCGAAGATACCTTGGTCCTCTTCCTCACCGAGTTCGGCCGCACTGTTTTTAGCCAGGGCGCCCTCGGCGACCCCAGCGCCGGCCGCGACCACCACGGCCGCTGCTTCACCGTCTGGCTAGCCGGCGCCGGCGTCAAACCTGGCATCGAATTTGGCCGGACCGACGACTTCTGCTACAACATCGCCGAGAACCCGGTCCACCTCCGCGACCTCCACGCCACGATGCTCCATATCCTGGGCATCGACCACACGCGTTTCACCTACCCCTTCCGCGGCCTCGACACCAAGCTCACTGGTGTCGAAGAAGCGAACGTGGTCCGAGGAATTCTTTCTTGACGCCTATCCGACATCTATCACAAGCGGGGCTTGCCAACTGAAGCTTGCCTGGGCAATCCCGAGATTCGCTAGCCATAGCATGAGAGGCGGGGAAAATATCGTTATTGGAGCAACTCACCAAATTGCGTTCCGCAGTAAATCAAAGAGCAAACGCAATTTAGCGTCGGCCGCCAGGTCGAATCTCCCAACAACACACGGCCCCCTGCGAGAATGGATAAAGGTAATTTGCTCTGGTATTAGCCTCTGCCGATCCTTACGCGGCTTTCGTGCAAAAAGAACCGTTGGCATAAAGGCATAAATACACCATAAATACAACGAGCGGGCACGGCTGCGCAAATAGGAGAGTTGCTTGCGCCCATATTGTGTTGAGTATTTTGCAGGAACCCCTAAAATTTAGATAGGGCATTTACTCTCTATCATCATCGGCCCTCTAAGCGCAATCATCCTCTTCTTTAGGACTTGTGGTATGCCAAATCTCGTCCCCAATCGAAGTATGTGGATCAAAAGGCAAATAGCCAATCGGCCTCGGCTCGGCCAACCTACTCGGCGGGCCTTTACGCTTGTCGAGCTGCTGGTGGTAATTGCCATCATCGGTATTTTGGTCGCACTTTTGTTGCCGGCGATTCAAGCGGCCCGCGAAGCGGCTCGGCGGGCGCAATGCCAGGCTAATATTCACAACGTCGCGCTGGCGGTGCTGAATTATGAGTCGGCGCAAAAGAAACTGCCCGAGGGGATGACGTTTAACAAGGCTCAGGGTGGGAATGTCAATACGCTCTCAACGTATGGACCGAATTGGATCATGTTAATTCTGCCCAACATTGAGGAATCATCTACACGCGATGCTTTTGATCCCAGGGTCTTTCAGAATTTCGCCGTGTCGGTGACTGCTGCCGGGAATGGCAATGCCAACATTACGGCCCGCGGCACGCAGATTCCGGTGCTGCTTTGCCCGAGCGACCAAAACAACAAGGTTCACTTTCAAGGTATGGGCGGCAACTGGGCGCGCACGAACTACGCCGCCAGTGCTGGTCGTGCGTTCATCTATGGCGCAATCGTAAATCCGAACGCAACGCCGTCGACTGCGCAGGCTGGTATCAGTTACATGTCTGGACCAGACTTCGGCAATAGCTCCGGCTGGCTAGACAACTGTCAACGAGGCGTCATGGGACCGAATGCCTCGGTTACGCTCAAGCGAATCGCAGACGGGACCTCCAAGACGATTATGATTGGGGAGATTCGGGCTGGTCTTAACGAGAATGATGGGCGTGGTGTATGGGCGCTCGGTCATGCCGGTCCAAGTCTTATTTCGGGTTACGGTTCCGGCGGTGACGCGAACGGGCCCAACGCCACGTATTCGAATGCGGACGATGTGGCTTGCCCCGCCGACCTTGCCGACCCAGCAGGCGTATGCGTCACGAACAAAAATCCACTGGCAACTGCCGAGGCCATGAATTGTTCAGCCGGCGGTTATGATCAGGCGACTGTCCGGAGCAAGCATCCGGGCGGCATCCATGTGGCCATGGCGGACGGCAGCGTGCAATTCATTACGGATGATATCGCGACCGGCTGCTATACTTCCTGCTGCACGGCCTGGGATTACATGATCGCCAGCAGCGATGAAGGCCGCGCGGGAGCGCTTACCAGCACGTCGCTTACCCCGCCCTGTAGGTATTAGGTGAGGGGGCCCGGGAATTCGAATGCAGGGTGGCACGCCCTGGGTCTTCGAAGGGCGTGGAACTGTGCAATTCAGCGAACCACGCCCTTCCCAAAGCGTCAGGGCGTGCCACCCGGAGTTTCCGCGGACAGCCTCAGGTAATTAAACATTCAACAATCAAACTGGCTCCTAAGCGACTTATGATGTCCGATCTTCGCGGCTCTCGACGTTTGTTTTCGGTTCTACTGCTTGGGTTGCTATGCGTAACCGCCGTCGGCGGCTGCAACCGTGGCCCGAAGATGGTCCAGGTTAGCGGCAAGGTTTCCTACAAGGACGGAACGGTGCCTCATGGGGGTGTTTGCGTCGTTAATTTCAATCCCACGCCCGATAGCCCGGCCCAGATAAAAAAGGTGGCCGGTGGGCCGATTGGTTCCGATGGATCCTTTTCGCTGACGACGCTTACGCCGAACGACGGGGCTTACGTCGGCGAATACGCTGTCACTTTTACCGTGCTTGCCAGCCCGATGGACCCTCGCCCGCTCATCTTGCCGAAATACGCCAGCCCGGTGCTTACGCCATTCAAGGTTAAAATAGACAGCGATGTGAGCGACCTGAAATACGAAATCGAACCCCTTCCCGGCGCCCCGGCGCCTCCGCCCACGGGCTGATTACGGCTGGCGAACCAGGCAACAAGGCATCGATTTATCGTGGTCGTTACGACCGGCTGGGATAAGCGGCCGCACGATCGGCTGCTCGGCATTTATTGATCTCTGCCCAGCCCCATGATCCCGACCGTCATTCCCGCGCAGGCGGGAATCCAGACGATTCGGGCCGGAACTCTAGATTCCCGCCTGCGTGGGAATGACAGGTGGCTTGGTCACCCGGCTGCCGCCGTGTGTTTTCTACTGGCACTTTATAAAGGTCGAGGATAGGATAAAGCGTATATATCGATAGTTTTCAGGCGTTCTCTTTTGTTTATTGATTGGAACCAGTATGGACTCATTCTGCTCGGTAAATCGTACTGATGATCGGCCTCGCGGTTTCACACTCGTCGAGCTATTGGTAGTGATCGCGATCATTGGCATTTTGGTGGCGCTGCTGCTGCCGGCAATCCAGGCGGCGCGCGAAGCGGCGCGACGAAATCAATGCAAGAATCATTTGAAGCAGTTGGCCCTTGCGGCGTTGCTGCACGAAGATACACAGAAGTACTTCCCCTCGGGCGGATGGAAGGACGACTTCACAGCCGATCCATCCATGGGTTACGGAGCTCGCCAGCCAGGCGGTTGGTATTACAGTGTCTTGGCTTACACCGAAGAAACCGCGACACGTGAGTTGGGCAAGGGATTGAACACATCCTCCCCGGCTGCTTTTCAGGCTGCGTCGACACAGTTGCACACAACGCCGATCACGATCTTCCATTGCCCATCTCGCCGACCAGCGAAATTATATTCCATCCGGGACACGGGGGGGGCGACAACGTGGATTGCCACACTGAAAACCCAGGCCTGGATCAGGCAGCTACCTGCGGTCGCAAAAGCCGATTATGCAGCGAATACCGGCGATGCTGTCGGTAGCGCTGGCAACGACCTTGGCAGCATCCAATTCTTCTCGCCTACCGCAGGGGATTATCCGGCACTGACGGCTGCGGCGACTCAATGGACAGACACCGAAAAGAAGGGAAGTGCTCTCGCTCCAAACAACTACTACCAGACGGGCGTCATCTACTATCGCAGCGAGGTCAAGGGAAAACGCATCGTCGACGGAGCAAGCAAAACCTACCTGATCGGCGAGAAATTCTTGTCGCCATCCAGATACGAAGAGCCGATCGCCTACAACGCCTTGAGCCAAGGTGATAACGAAAGCTGCTATACCGGCTTCGAATGGGACAATCAACGCCGGGCTTGGAACCCGAATGCCCCCATCAACGACCGGGAAACATACCAGCCGCGGCAGGATATCGACGGCGTCGATCAGCCCAATCGCTTTGCCTTTGGCAGTGCGCACGCGGGAGCGATGAACATGGCGATGTGCGATGGCTCCGTGCAGTCGCTCTCCTACGACATCGATTCCGATGCACATCGTTATCTGGCCAACCGGCTGGATGGCAACGTGGCGGAGATCCCGCAGTAACATGCAGTCTCAGGCACGCGAGGATGAAGCCGCCTTCCTCGTCGTTCTACGTACGACAGAAGGGAGTTTGTGCGCCTCTCGACTTGCTGTAGCGTTTGAGATTGCTGGTAATTGGTCGCCGTGGCCACCGACGCGAAAGGGGTGACTCCAAAGAATAAAAGCATCTAACAAAATGAACAAAACCGCCAAACACACAAGGGACGCCAAGCAATTCACTGCTGATTTCTGTCTTCCTTCGGCTGAGATAGGCGGCCGCACGATCGGCTGTTCGGCATTTATTGATCTCCGCGCAGCCCAATGATCCCGATCGTCATTCCCGCGCAGGCGGGAATCCAGAATTCCGGCCCGAACCGTCTGGATTCCCGCCTGCGCGGGAATGACGGATGACACGGACCGCCGGCCCGGCTGCGCTGGCGTACTTGGCAACTTGGCGGTTCAATTATAGTCGGACACCATGCGGCCCGGGCCTCGGCGAACGTGGCTCGCCAGCTATTGGGCATGCTTGTTACTTGAGGCACTTGCGCTAGCTCGATATCAAGCGCCACGCCGGCTCAGCCTCCGCTTTTCAGAGCGAAAGGGACACTCATCTTCATGATTCCCGGTTCATCGTAAGATACTTCAAGCCCGAGTGTTGTCTCGGTATTGTAGCGGGCCGGGATCGTTTCTTTACCGCCGACCACTTTGGAAATTCGGACTTTGTAGAGTCCGAAATTAGCGCCTCCCGGGAGAGTGGGATCCGGTCGCTGCTCTTTTGGAATGGTCGGTCCGGCCATTCCAAAAGTATTTGTCGTCGCGGCAGCGGTCTTTATTTCGTCGCCAAGAAATGACTCGGGCTCAAGAGTAACGGTTGCTTCAGCGAGTGGCTGGCCATCGAGCGTCACCTTGCACGGGACGCCGGTCATCGCGGTTTTCATTTCCTTCCAGGCGTTCACGCGCGCGGCAACTTCATCAGCGCTGACGCCGCCGTCGCCATCGGTGTCGAGGCGCTTGAGCGCGGCCTTGAGACTCGGCGCTTTCTCTAACTCATCGCCAGCAACTTTGCCGTCTTGATTGGTATCATACTGCTCCATCGCGAGCTTTCCGGCGCTCGATGCATTGATCGACGGCTGCTTGACAGGCGCCGGCCCCCGCTGGCACGAAGCGGCCGTGGCCAAGAGCAGCGATGCGAGAGCAAGCGAAAACGGCATTGAACAACGGAACATTGCGATCTCCAGATTCAAATGGGCAATTGACAGGGGCGCGGCAGAACGGGAATTCGTCGCCTCGAGTTCTCGGCCGACCGCAATGCAAGCAGCCGGGCGAAAGTTTCGAGGCATTATAGCGGTTGGCAACCCGTCTTGTCGCAGGCAGGACTTCTATTGAAGCTTGCATTGGCATTGAGCAACTGCCCGCGAACCGGGGCGTCCTCGCCCCCGTCCAACCGTTCATTAATCAACGAAAATATCAGATAGACGGACGAGCGTATCGTAAGCACGGACTCTAGTCCGTAATGGCTGTGCCTGATGCGAACAATTGTCAGGCACCACTGGCCTGCCAGCGCGGCATTTGCGAGAAAAAGAGAGAGAAATGCGCGGAAAACTGATTGTTTCTCCAGCAAACAGGTGTATTCTAGCGGAGGTTTCACAGGAGCATGAGAGGCAACTACGGGCAGGGCTGATCATTTTTTAAGT
>CAZGMU010000295.1:0-6441 GCA_964526975.1 uncultured Planctomycetaceae bacterium | reverse complement strand
ATAGTCGAATCTTTCGAACAACAGGTTGCCCCTATTGTCAATCGGATTCGAGTAAACATCTTCGAATCTCGAACTCTCGCCGCTCTGCGCGACACGCTGTTGCCCAAGCTCATCTCTGGCGAACTGCGGCTGAAGAAAGCTGAGCGGTTTGAAGAGAGGGTGGTGTGATGGATCACCTTCGGCGGCTCGGCAACAGCATGTCGATCCCGATCCCTGCTGACGACGACGGCTTCACCGGTCGCGAGTGTCCGCAGGCAGACTGCGAGGGGTACTTCAAAATTGAACTTGGTACAGGGCTCAAAGGGGAAGGGCTCCCATGTCATTGTCCATATTGCGGTCACACCACGGGGCATGACCAATTCTGGACCAAAGAACAGATCGAATACGCTAAGTCGGTCGCCATTCGTAAAATCACCGATGCATTTTACGAGGATTTGAAAAAGTTACAGTTCGAACACAAACCGCGTGACAGCTTCGGGATAGGAATCTCGATGAAGATCAGGCCTGGTCGACCGACACCCATTCATTCCTACAGAGAAAAGCAACTTGAAACGGAGGTCATCTGCGTCAACTGCACGCTCCGATATTCAGTTTATGGTGTCTTTGCCTTCTGTCCGGACTGCGGCCAACATAACTCTCTCCAGATTCTCAGCAAGAATCTCGGACTCGCTGGAAAGATGCTAGACATGGCAGCGGGTTCGGATAAAGAGCTTGCCGAGAGGCTCATTGAAAACGCGCTAGAGGATTGCGTTTCGGCCTTCGACGGATTCGGGCGCGAGCTGTGCCGAATCTACAAGGAGAAGATAGCCGACCCAGCTACCACGGATAAAGCTGGCTTCCAGAACTTGGAAAGTGCGAAGTCCGCAATCCTCAGGATGTTCGGTGTTGACCTATCGGTCCAATTGACAGCCGACGAATGGCAATCAGCGGTTCGTAGCTTCCAAAAGCGCCACCTCGTCGCTCACAAGATGGGAGTTGTAGACCAGGACTACATCACAAAGACAGGCGACACCCAATCGATCGTCGGACGGAAGATTGGTGTCGAAACCACCGAGGTGAGGGAACTCGCAAAAACTATCAGCAAGATCGCTGTGAGTCTGTCGAATGATATCCAAGGGCTGGAGGCGAGCTAATGACGGTTGTTGCTAGGAGGAGGACTCTGCTAGTCGCGATCGTGGCTGAGGGAGAGCGTGAAGCTCACACGCTTTCTGCCTGTGCGACAGGCTGCTCTCCAGACTCCTTTCCGGCCAACTGCACGTCATGAAACTCAACAACGGCTGTGGCTATGAATAGCGCTAACTACTCTAGTGGTTCAGAATGGCGGAAGTGGGATCTGCACTTGCACGCACCGGGAACGAAACAGAATGATCAGTTTAAGTCGCTTGACGATAGCGATGTGTGGGATGCGTATTGTCGAAGGCTGCACGACTCGGACGTGCAGGCGTTCGGTATCACAGACTACTTTTCGGCGGACGGCTACTTCGCCGCGCGTGACAAGTACAAAACGCGCTATCCAGATTCAGCGAAAGTGTTCTTTCCGAATATCGAGCTTCGGACGAACGATGTTGTCAACAAGGAGCAGGAAGAGGTCAACATCCATCTACTCTTCAATCCGTTTCAACACGATCACACCGATAAGATCAGGTCCTTTCTCGATTCACTCAAGACGAACAAGACAAACAGCGCCGGCCGGCATGTGAAGGCGACGGAACTTAAGCATGAGAACGATTACATCGCAGCAACAACTACGCGGGCGTTTATCCAGTCTGCACTCGAAGACACTTACGGCAAAGTCGCCGATCTGCTGAATTACGTTCTCATCGTCACCGCTGCGAACAATGATGGCATCCGGGCAGAGCGCGGGAAGAAGCGCAAGCTTCTTATCACTGACGAGTTAGACAAGTTCAGCGACGCTTTTTTCGGCAATGCCGGAAACGTCGAATACTTCCTAAGAACCGATCGTGCCGAAGACAAGGGCGTGCACACGGAGCCGAAACCCGTGCTGTCAGGCTGCGATGCCCATTCCTTCGCCGACCTAGATGAAAAACTCGGACAGGTCGTTTCCAACGCCACTGATGGTATTGTGCATGAGCCGACTTGGATCAAGGCTGACCTGACTTTCGAAGGGCTCAAGCAGATCATCTTCGAACCGGCCAACCGTGTATTCATCGGTGCAGAGCCGGACATTGAGCGCCGGGTCCGGGAGAACAAGACTCGCTATATCGAGTCCTTGCACATCAATTGTATCGAAGGATACCGGCAGGACCAGCATGGCGCCTGGTTCTGTGACGAGAAAATCGTCTTTGGCAAGGAGCTTGTCGCAATCATCGGGAACAAGGGTAGCGGCAAGAGCGCGATCACAGATATCATCGGACTGCTCGGTAATAGCCATAACCAGACATCCAAGGGTTTGTCGGGCGCCAAGTCTGAGGAGCTGTTTTCATTCCTGAACAAAGAGAAGTTTCTTAAGGGCGGGTGCGCCAAGCACTTCCAGGGCGTACTGAATTGGTATGAGGGCGAGCCGGATTGGAGGTTGCTCGACGCACAAGTCGCAACGCATCTTCCGGAGAAGATCGAATACCTACCGCAAAAGTACCTGGAGAGAATCTGCGCAAACATTGCTGACGATGAATTCCGGGCGACGCTCAATGAAGTGATCTTCCGCTATGTCAAACCACAGGATCAACACGGCAAGAAAGATCTCGACGACCTGATCCAGTACCTCACGCAGCAGGCGCAGGAAGACATCGCTCAGAAGAAGCAAGATCTTCATAAAGCCAACGCTAATGTCGTTGCCGTCGAGAAGAAATTGACGGAGGACTACCGCAAGGAACTCGAAGAAAAGATCAGACTCAAGAACGAGGACCTCGAAGCGCACGCCAAGGTCAGGCCGCAAGAGAAGCAGAACCCGGAGGCCACCCCAGGAATGCCAACGACGGAATCGGCGCAAATTGACACTCTCACGCAACACATCACGGCGCTCGTGGAGCAAATTGAGCAACTGGAGGCTGAGCAGGTCGTGGTCAGCGCTGCCGTTGAAGCACTCCGGCAAGTGCGGCAGGCCATCGAGCGTGAAGCGAGCGCTCTGCGCGGACTAGAGGTCATGTATCGAGATACGCTCGGCACCGCCGGCCTCCGCTTCGGCCAGATCGTCAAACTCACTTTAGACTATGCGGCTCTTGACGCGGTTATCACGCAGAGAGAGCAGAGATTGCGACAGATCGAAAACCTGCTTCTTACTGGGGAGGAAATCGCCGCGCTTGGCAGCGATGACGATGCCTCCGCGCAAACAGCTCTCGATGCAGTGGCAGCAGCAAGTCTCGTCTTCCAGAAAACAGCTCTTGAGGCGCAGAAAGCCGAGATCATAGAACGCTTAGGAAAGCCTGCGCGCGAGTATCAGCAGTATCTCAACGAGCTGAGACTTTGGACGGATCGGGAGAAGGAACTGCGCGGTGACGATCAGAATTCGGGCGCAGAGACGTTGGCGGGGCTGGAGAAGGAACTCAGCAAAATCAGCACGCTATACCCGGAACGTCTGCGCGTGATTTATGCTGAACGGGAACAGATCAGCAAAGAGGTATTCAGCAAGAAACGCGGACTCACGCAGTTCTATAACGCCGTCAAGCAATCCATCGATGGCGAGATCGCTAAGTGTCGCGAGCATCTTGGCGAGTACGATATCTCAATCGAGGCCGGGCTGCGGTTCAACCCATCCTTCTTCGATGAATTCCTGAAGTTCATTAACCAGTCCGCCGTCGGCAGTTTCCGCGGGCAGGAGGAAGGACGGTCCATGCTGCACGAGCTAACCGACGCCGTGGCCGACTGGGAGGACGAGCAGCAAGTCTTCACGGCGCTCGCGGCAATCGTCGAAGCTTTGCATACAGACAAGCGCGAAGATGTCTCGCCACCGAACGCGACACGAGACGTGTTCAAGCAGATGAAAGGCCAGAAGCAGGTTCAGGAGTTGTACAACTACCTCTTTGGATTTGATTATCTGGACACGAAGTACGATCTGAAAGTTGATGGCAAGGACCTCAGCGAACTCTCGCCTGGAGAACGCGGAGGCTTGCTGCTCATTTTCTATCTCATGTTGGATCGGCAGGATATCCCGCTCGTCATTGACCAGCCGGAAGATAACCTTGACAACAAGAGCGTCTACGAAATTCTGGTCACGTTCATCAAGCAGGCCAAGAAGCGAAGGCAGATAATTCTGGTAACGCACAACCCCAATCTCGCGGTTGTCGCCGATGCCGAACAGATTATTCACGTCTCGATCGACAAGAAAGACGGAAAGCACGACTTCGATTTCTTTTCTGGGGCTATCGAGGAATCGCGCATAAACAAGGCGCTCGTCGATATCCTTGAAGGGACGATGCCGGCGTTTGACAATCGTCGGTTGAAATACCGAAATCATAGGCGGCCACAGTGACGCCTTTCTTCGAATCCACAGTCGAAGACGCTGCCCTCGCCTGGCTGGAAAGCCTGGGTTATGGGATCAAGCATGGTCCCGATATCGCCCCCGGTGAGCCGGCAGCGGAGCGCACGAACTATGGGCAAGTCATTCTCGAAGATCGGTTCCGTCAGGCGCTTGTCCGTTTGAATCCCCGCCTGCCGGCAGAGGCCCTCGACGACGCCTTTCGCAAGCTGACTCGTTCTGAAGGTCCAACCCTCGAAACAAGAAACCGCACCGTGCACCGGATGTTGGTGGACGGCGTGACGGTCGAATATCGACGATCAGATGGATCGATTGCAGGAGCGCAGGCCCAAGTCATCGACTTCGAAAGACCGGACAACAACGATTGGCTGGCCGTCAATCAGTTCAGCGTTGCTGAGAACACACACAGCCGGCGGCCGGACATCGTGCTGTTTCTGAACGGCTTGCCGCTGGCCGTTGTCGAACTGAAGAATGCCGCCGACGAAAACGCCACGATCTGGACAGCGTTTCAGCAACTCCAGACTTATCAACACGAACTGCCATCGCTCTTTTCCTACAACAGCATGATGGTGATTTCCGACGGCGTGGAGGCTCGCATCGGCACGCTCGGCGCCGGTCGAGAATGGTTCAAGCCGTGGCGGACTATTTCAGGTGAGGGACTAGCCGATACTCGTATCCCTGAGCTCCAGGTAATCATCGAGGGGGTGTTCGAACAACAGCGCTTTCTGGATCTTATCAGGCACTTTCTCGTGTTTGAGGATTCCGGCGGTGGTGTGCTGACTAAAAAGATGGCAGGGTATCACCAATTCCATGCAGTCAATATCGCTCTCGATGAGACCCTACGCGCTGCGAAACCCATTGTTGAGACGGTGGAAGGATATGGCCGCTACGAATCTCACCGGCGTCCCGGTGGTAAGCCTGGTGATCGACGGGTCGGCGTCGTCTGGCATACCCAGGGGTCCGGCAAGAGCCTCACCATGGCCTTTTATGCCGGCCGAGTCATTCGCGAACCTGCCATGAACAATCCCACGCTCGTGATTCTCACCGATCGCAATGATTTGGATGATCAACTCTTTGGGACTTTTTCTCGCTGTCAGGATCTCCTCCGCCAGCCGCCGGTGCAGGCCGAGAGCCGCACAGATCTGCGCGTCAAGCTTCAGGTGGAAGCGGGCGGTGTGGTATTTACGACCATTCAGAAGTTTCTGCCAGAAGATAAGGGCGACCCCCATCCGATCCTCTCTGAACGGCGCAATATCGTGGTCATTGCCGATGAAGCGCATCGGAGCCAGTACGATTTCATCGACGGGTTCGCTCGTCACATGCGCGATGCCCTGCCCAATGCCTCGTTCATCGGATTTACCGGCACGCCGATCGAGCTGACGGATAAGAACACGCGGGCCGTCTTCGGTGACTACATCAGCATCTATGACATCCAGCGGGCGGTGGAGGACAAGGCGACGGTCCCCATCTACTACGAGAGCCGACTGGCGAAGCTCGACTTGGACGAACGGGAACGGCCGAAGATCGATCCTCAGTTCGATGAAGTGACTGAAGGCGAAGAAGTCGAACGGAAAGAAAGGCTGAAGACGAAGTGGGCGCAACTGGAAGCGATCGTCGGTTCCAATAAGCGGCTTAAGCTGGTGGCGCAGGATATTGTGAGCCACTTCGATCGCCGCCTTGAGGTGATGGAAGGCAAGGCGATGATCGTCTGCATGAGCCGCCGAATCTGCGTGGAGCTGTACCGGGAAATCACGGCGCTGCGCCCATCATGGCATCATGACCAGGACGAACAAGGCGCCATGAAAGTCGTGATGACCGGGGCGGCGACCGATCCCGTGGACTGGCAACTGCACATCCGCAATAAGCCGAGACGGGAAGCGTTGGCCAACCGTTTCCGCAATGACAAAGATCCGCTGCGTCTCGTAATCGTGCGCGACATGTGGCTGACCGGGTTCGATTGTCCCAGTCTTCATACCATGTACGTGGACAAGCCTATGCGCGGTCAT
>CAZGMU010000294.1:5147-6445 GCA_964526975.1 uncultured Planctomycetaceae bacterium | reverse complement strand
CAGTAGCCGGAGCGCTGGCGTTTGCGCACCGGTTCTCTACGGAATTTCATACTTTTTACTGATTGGAGTGTACTGCACAATGTCGATCGATTTGCTTATTGCCGACGATCATGAGGTCGTTCGCGCGGGACTGAAAACACTACTCGAAGGAACGGACATCAAAATCATTGCGGAGGCGACCGGCGGCGACGAGGCGCTCAAGCTCGCAAAAAAGCACCGGCCCTCCCTTGTTCTACTCGACATCAGGATGCCCAATGGCAACGGTCTGGATTGCTTGGCTCGTATCAAGCTCGACCTGCCAGAAATACCGGTGGTGATGTTTAGTAGCTCGGATAATCCAACTTATGTCGCCCGCTCGGTAGCGTTGGGTGCATCTGGCTACCTCTCCAAAAGCGTTGGCCGCAAAGAATTGATCGATGCGATTCACGCGGCTGCCAGCGGCGAGAATATCTGGTCGCGCGAGGAACTACGCCGAGTCACCGGAGCCCTTGCCGCGCCACGCAGTGGAGCGGAACACGAAGTATCTCTTACCAAGCGAGAAAGCGAAGTGCTTAAGCAATTGGCTTTCGGCCTGACCAACAAAGAAATAGCCCAATCCTTGGGCATTAGCTACGAAACGGTTAAGGAGCACGTCCAGCACATTCTTCGGAAAGTTGGCGTTTCCGACCGCACACAGGCAGCCGTTTGGGCAGTGCGTCGCAATCTCGTGTAACGGTCGTGCAAAAACCTCTTGCACAACTTCCCTTTCACCTTGCGCGGGAAGAACAGGTAGAAGTGGCTGCCCGGCGGACAAGTGCCTGCGCAAAAAAGCGGGCCTCGAATGAGCCAATCACAATATTGACTCGACACAGCAGTCAGGGGCAAGGCAACCACTATGCCACTTCCATTCGAGGCCCCGCGGGCCAGCAGACTGATTGTGGACAAAATCTCAATCCTCAAACATGAAAATCAAGACCCGGCCACGTATTCCAGTGTGAACGCATCTGTCGTACCGTTCGCCTCGTCACCTCCCTATCCTCGGCAGCATCGTACAACCTAAGTTGCTTCAAGATAGGCAGTTAGAGTGAGACAAAAGCTGCCTCCCGCAGGCTCCAACAGCCTGATAAATCCTGTATACTGCTAGATAATTCTTGCATTATGCTACGACATTCATCGCCCAAACTGTGGCAACGTGCAGCAGTTTTGGTACACCGTTGCTTGTGCCGCCGGCCATTCGGCGAACGTATCAAACTGAGACGAGCCAGTGGGTTTCCGAGACATAAAGTCTTCCGCTACAATGAGTTCCTGCACGAATGCAG
>CAZGMU010000294.1:3503-5051 GCA_964526975.1 uncultured Planctomycetaceae bacterium | reverse complement strand
CTGCCCGGCACTAGCTCAATAAAACCGTCGTAAACGCCACATGATGAGCGTATCTCAACCTGAGACGGCCAACCTCTCTCTACGTCGTGCGACGCCCTCAGCCATTCACGCCCGTCGCGTGCTTATCAGCATGAACCCCAAAGCCGGGTCGCGAAGTCGACACGAGCATGTATCAGAAATTAAAGCGGCTTTGCAAAACCGTGGCTTTGAGGTCCTCATGACGACCGATCTCGCTGCTTTACGCGACATGGCGAACGAAAGCCACGAGTTGGGACTTTTGCGAACGGTACTGGCCATCGGAGGCGATGGAACTGCCTCGGTCGTGCGAAATCATGTTCCCCTGGCAATACCGATGCTTAACGTTCCCATGGGGACGGAAAACCTGCTGGGCCGCTACCTTGAACAATTGCCCACCGCACAAGCTGTCTGCCGCACGGTGGAGGAGGGAGTCGTTATTCCGCTGGACCTTGGCAAGGCAGGCGACAAGGTTTTTCTGCTGATGCTGAGCGTAGGCTTCGACGCCGAAGTGATCCGCTCCCTGCATGAAAACCGCCGGGGCAACATCCGTCGCTCCGCCTACTTCCTACCCACGCTACGGGCCATTCGCGGTTACACCTATCCCCAATTGCGACTATATTTGGACTCCGACGACGACACAACACCGCCACGGTTTTGTCGTTGGCTGTTCGGCTTTAACCTCCCGCTCTATGCGTTGGGGTTGTCGATCGCGCCGGATGCCGTGGCCACGGACGGCCTGTTGGATTTGTGTGCGTTCGAACGGGGCGCGGTCTGGAGTGTAGCCCGGTATTTATGGCACGTGATGCGAAATTCCCATCACTCTCTGCCCGATGCCGGCCGTTCCCGCGTCAGTCGTTTTCGCGTAGAACCAACCACCTCGGCCAACGTTGCGTACCAGATTGATGGCGACTTCGGCGGCACGCTGCCAGTCGACGTCGAAGTCCTCGCCGGTCAGCTACGGCTGCTGGTCTCCCGCGAGACCGCCCTACGCCTTGGCTTTTCCGTCGAGCTGTAACACGAGCTTGAAAGCTCGCCCACCTCATTTCCGAACAGGCTTATTGTGCCCAACAATCCCGCTGAAATTGGTCCCTATCGCTGTGGCAGCGGCCAAAAGCTGCTGGTCATCGCCGGCCCCTGCGTTATCGAAAACGAATCGCTGACGCTGACCATTGCCGAGCGATTGGCCGATGTTGCCCGTGAACTGCCTATTCAGTTGGTTTTCAAAGCTTCGTTCGATAAAGCGAATCGAACGAGTGCGGGCGGATTCCGTGGCTCGGGAATCGAGGCCGGCCTTCAGGTGCTCGCCCGGGTGGGCGAGGTAACCGGGTTGCCAGTAACGACTGACATCCACGAGCCGTCCCAAGCGGCACCGGCTGGTCAGGTATGCACGCTGCTGCAAATCCCCGCCTTTCTCTGCCGCCAGACGGAGCTACTGCTGGCCGCCGCCCAAACGTGCCGGGCAGTAAATGTCAAAAAGGCGCAGTTCCTGGCCGCGGCCGACATGCGCTACGTCGTTGGCAAGTTGGAGGC
>CAZGMU010000294.1:0-3493 GCA_964526975.1 uncultured Planctomycetaceae bacterium | reverse complement strand
CCCCCGCCTTTCTTGCACGTCAAACCGATCTCCTGGTCGCTGCGGCCAGCACAGGCCGGGCCGTGCACGTCAAAAAGGGCCAGTTCATGGCGCCCGGCGACATGAAATACGTCGTCGAAAAACTATCGGCGGCCGGTTGCCAAAACATTTTATTGGGCGAGCGAGGCACGTTTTTTGGTTACGGCCGATTGGTCAATGACTTTCGGTCAATTCCCGTCATGCAATCATTTGGTGTGCCGGTTGTGTTCGATGCGACGCACAGCGTGCAAGAACCCGGTGGCCTGGGGGGCGCCACGGGCGGCAATCGTGCGATGGTCGAGCCTCTGGCCCGGGCCGCGATGGCGATTGGCGTGGATGCCTTGTTCTGCGAGACCCATCCCGATCCCGATCGTTCCCCCAGCGATGGCCCCAACATGGTGCCGCTCAATGACTTTGCTCCGCTCCTGCGTCGATTGATTGAAATTCGCAACCTGACCGACCAATTGAATCGGGGAGCATAGCGGCATGGGAAGCTTGGTCTTGAAACCTTCGGCTACTACAACTGCCTTCCTCCTCGCTGCCATGGCTTGCCTCGCGCTGGCAGGGTGCCGCGAAGACAAGAAAACCCCCACCAAACAATTACAGCAGCACAAGCTGCGCGAAGCCGACCGCGGCGAAGCCGTGCTCAAGGCTGCCGTCGCTCAGCTTGGCGATCTGCCTTCAGCCGTCGATACCGAGCTGCGCCCGCCGGTGGTCTTGCTCGACTCGCGAAAAAGCTCCGATGGCAAGGATGTGCTCGCCACGTGTACTGCCAACCCAAAGGCGGTCGACGTGTACAACGTGATCAAAGTGCCTGCCGCGAACAGCCGTTTTCGCAGCTTGGGCGTCCAGTCGGGCGATATCCTCAAATATTACGTCAAGGAAGACGAAACGGTCGACGCCGATAGCCGCAGCGCCGGCTATTCACGCCAACTCGCCATGGATCTTCCCATAGCGCAAGTCATCGACGACAACACGCTGCTCCTGGAAACCGGGTTGAATCAGTCGGTCGTCCCCGCGCGGAAGATCGAGATTTGGCGTTATGCCAACGAGCGTTTGCAAGAGATTCACGACAAGCTCGCAATGTACGAAGTTTATCGCCGGCCGGCGATTGGCTGGGAGCCCGCCCCAGACGATCAGGTCTTGGGCCAGGTAATGACGTGGCTCAATCAATGGATTCGCCAAAGCGATCCTAAGACCGATTGGCAGCGTGACGCGTTGATCGACACGCTCGACGCTGATTTGAAGAACGACAAGGAGCTTGCCAGGCTACTATCTACTCCCGCGCTCACGGCACGTATATTCAAATCCGACGATCCAAATTCAGAACTCGGCATATTCGACGATGCGCGCCACATCCAGGAAGCTATCTGGCTGCGAGACATTTCGCGCTGGGCGCACGGTGAAGGATTCGATGATGTTTCCCGCGCCACAGCCCTATTCGACATTCAGCTCGAAGCTAGCGATAACGCGATTCCCCGCCGCCCCTGGCAAACACTGCTTCTGGGCCGGGGAACCGCTGAGCAACGTGCCTGGGTCTTTGCCCGCCTCGCACGCCAGCAAGGCCTCGACGTGGTAATCCTTTCAGTCCCGGCTACGACATCCGACGACGACAAAACAGACGAAAAACCAGCATCCCCGAAGTTCTGGCTCCCCGCGCTTTTCTCCGAAGAGCAACTCTATCTTTTCGACACACGCCTCGGCCTGCCGATTCCAGGCCCAGACGGTAAAAGCGTGGCCACTCTGGAGCAAGCTCGCAAAGATGATGCCCTGCTGCGAAAGCTCGATCTCGAGGGTGAAAAATACCCCGAGACATCTGAAACACTGAAAAATATTGAAATCGACTTGGTTGCCGATCCGTTCACGCTCTCCCGTCGTGCCAGCCAACTGGAAGCTAGTCTCTCTGGCGACGATCGATTGACACTCGTCACCAAGCCAAGCCAACTTGCGGAGCGTCTAAAATCGATTCCAGGCGTCAGTTCCATTCGTCTGTGGAACTTCCCGTTTCGAACCATTGCCGAGCAGTTGTCGCTGGGTAAATCGGCCCGTCATCGAGATGCGTTGCAATTCGAGCCGTTCGCCCTGCGGCCCGGTTTGTGGAAAGGGCGCACTCGCCACTTTCAAGGTCGGCACGAAGAAGCCTTGGGCGACAATTTCGATCGTAAAGCGAAAGACAATCGTAAAATATCCGACGGCTATCTCAGCAAATCGGTCCGTCCCACTATGAACGAAATCGTTTCATCTGGGTCGGAAGATAAGCAGCGTGTCGATGCAATGTCTAAATTGAGCGCCGGCTACTGGGTGGGCCTGATGGCATTCGACGACGGCAAATACAGCGTCGCTCAAAGCTGGCTGAGCCGCCCCGAGCTTTCGATCCCAGGCTCTCCGTGGACCTTTGGCGCGGCCTACAATCTGGCTCGCGCGCTCGAAGCTCAAGGCAAATTCGAAGAGGCCGCCAAGCTGCTCGAGACCGATAAGTCTCCTCAACAGCATGGCAACAAGTTGCGCGCCGCCATTCTTAAAGCCAAGTCGAAGCCTACCAGTAAGAATCAAACTAAGACAACTCAAAAGTAACTTCGGCAGATAGGATTCACCACGGAGGACACAGAGAAGACAAAAAGAGAGGCAGAAGAACACGAATCACCCCTGATCCACGTTCATCCATCGGAATCAAGAATGAAGCAGAAATAGTCTCCTTCGTTGATCGTTGATATTAGCGGGGATAAGCGAAGATTAGTGTTCCAATCCTCCTAGACCTCTTCTCCGTGCCCTCTGTGTCTCCATGGTTATTCTGAAAACCGGGAAGTTATTCTTGAGTCGCTTTTAAGTAGCGGCATCACGGATTTTCGACTATCGAGCCTGGTCGTCGATGGATTCTTCCACAAGAATACCCCTGGTTTTTGCGGCATTCCCTCTAGCAAATGATTCCACCGTAGCCTAACATGCAGCCCAACTGCCGACACGATCTGGACAGTCGGTTGGCTGCATAATCGTTGTCGCTCCGCCTCTGGCTGTCGAACGCGGCAAATTCACTCGAACAGGCCAAATTTCACTTGCCCCATGCCCGCTCGCTCACTATCCATTGCCGGCGGCGTTGCAATTGCGGTCTTAGCCTTCTTTGTGGCGCAACACTATGGCCTGACGAGCGAGCAAGCTTGGACGGCTGCCGTCACCGCTCTCTGCGCAACCTGGTGGGTGCTTGAGCCGATTCCAGTCGCCGCCACGGCACTCATCCCCATGATCGTCTTTCCGCTTGCGGGTGTCCTCAACGAGAAGCAGGCGGCTGCCTCGTATGGCGACCCCATTATCCTGCTCTTCATGGGCGGGTTCATGATTTCCAAAGCCATCGAGCACTGGGGCGCGCATCGCCACATTGCCCGCGCGATGATCTCAGCAATCGGCGGCCACGGCGGCAGCCGCGTCGTTCTCGGTATGCTCGCCGCCACGACGCTCATCAGCATGTGGATGTCGAATA
>CAZGMU010000293.1:0-6481 GCA_964526975.1 uncultured Planctomycetaceae bacterium | reverse complement strand
AGCCAGAACGCCCCTGCGGCGCGGCCTTGCTCGCGCGCGGCCCGCAACAAACGTCACGGCAACATGTGACGAACCGGTGCGAACGCACCGGGCGACATACGCTCCCGAACGGGAGGCTGGTCCCATTTTTATTTTACTCGTGCTTTTTTAATTGAATAGCAACCTGGGCCGTCAATCTGTGTTCTCTTTCCCGGGGCCGAACTATTGCCGCGAGGTGAGCCAAGCTGCCAGTAGGACTCCTGAGCGGGTGACTTTCGCCTTAAAACGCTGTCAGATAGGATGTTACGATCATGACGATTCGACGCACATCCGTGATTTTGCCCTGCCGCAGCTTCGATGATTTTCCGAGCCATTTGGCCGGACCCGGAGCGGCCGACCTATTGGCCAGCCTGACCGGACTGTGGCACCCGGCCCTAATCCACGCCACCCAGGCGCTGCCGGGCTACCATCCGTCGGAAGAACCGCCCGATCCGGCAGAACTGGCAGGAGAGCTGGTGGTCGTTCCCTCGTCGAGTCGCGAGCGGATGCCGCCCGACTGGGCCGAGCGACTTCGCGCGACTACGCCTCGCAACCCGTCGCCGGTGGATGCCATGCCGTCGCGCCCAGAGACCGTGGCCGCGATGCTCAGCGCCGCCGGCATCGACTTGGAAAAAACTCAAGTCTTTGACGAGAGCGTTGCGAATTTTCTTGCGCTGGGGTACGCCTACCTACAAGTCGAGCTGATCACACGCGCGTTGCGCTATAGTAGCGTACTCGATACGGATCAATTCACGAGCGCCGTCGTCGCTGCCGCTGCTGCCGCTATGACTGGCAACAGCGACACAGAGCGCGAAGAGTTGGCTCGCGCCTTCGATCTGTTGTCCGACGCGCGCAATCATGTTTACTCGGTCGACTTCTATGTGGTCGACATCACGCTGCTCGCCGATTCGACGCTCGGCGAATCGCTCCGTGCCAAACTGGCGAGCGGCTCGCGAACCAACTTGTTGATCACAGGTGAGCAGCTTGACCTTATGGCGCGCGAGCACCCCGAGACACTGGCCGAACTGCGACAAGCAATCGAGGCGGGGAGGGCAAGCATCGTCGGGGGCACGATGCGCGGCGCGTCGGCCCATTTGGCGCCCGAGTCGCTGCTGGCCGAGATCGCCGAAGGCCAGGAAGCGGCGCGGCGTCATCTTGATCACGAGTTCGAGGTGTACGGCCAGTTCGCGACTGAATTTTCGCCGCTACTGCCAACGGCCATCAAGGGCCTGGGCTTTCGCGGCGCGCTGCATGCCGGCTTCGATGGCGGGCCGCTGCCGAAGGCCGACCAGCGGAAAACGAATTGGGGGCCAGACGGCGCGAAGCTCGAAGCACTCGCAACGTTGCCACTCGATGCCTCGCGGCCGGAAACGTGGCTCAAGCTGGCCGAGCGCGTGAGTGATACGATCGCGCATGACCATGTCGCGACAGTTCTGTTGGCGGCATGGCCGGGAACCGAGTGTGAATATTTCGACGACCTGCGCCGCGTGGCGAGCTTCGGGCACGTGCTGGGAAAGCTCGTCACGCTTGACGAATATTTTCGTGAAACCCGCGAGGCCGACGACTGGACGAACTTCTATCCGCACGAATACCCGATCCGCGGCGGCGGTGAACACGGGCTGAACCCGCTTTCATCGCGAGTCGACGGGTATCGCAGCAGCGTCGCGCATGCGCAGCATCAGATCGCAAGCGGCCTCGCGGCGCTCGCGGGTTTTACCGCGGCGAAAGCGGCCGAATCGGGGGGCGCAGAGCTGGTCGCGATTAACCCGTGGAATATCCCGAGCGCGCAGATAGTCGGCGCCGATGTGCTGGAGCCGACGGCAGGCTCGCATGCGGTGCCGGTTCACTGCCTGCCGGAAGTACCAGGGTGCGGTTTCGCCAGCTTCTCCACGACGCTCGGCGATCCATCGAAACCGATCGCCGAAGATTTGTCGCTGCGCACTGAGCGCTACGAATTGACGGTCAGCCTGAAGACAGGCGGCATTCAATCGATGCGCACGCATCGCGATCGCAACACTCGCGTTTCGCAACGGCTGGTGTTTCATCACCAATTGGGTGGAGAGCCGGCGCAAACGCAGATGGTTGCCGACCAGGTCGGGATTTCGCGCAACGACGCCGCGATCGGCGAGATCACATCGCAAGGGCGAATTCTGGGCGCGGGCGGAGACTTGCTCGCCAACTTCACGCAGCGGATCCGCGCGATTCGCGGCTTGCCGGCGGCCATTGTCGATGTCGAGCTCGAGCCACAGCACATTCCCGCCGGTAATATTTGGAAATCCTATTTCGCCAGTCGGCTGGCGTGGTCGGCCGAGGCGATCGAAATTCGTCGCGGCAAAAATTGGAGCGGGCTCGGCACGACGCGGGAATGCATCGATTCTTCGGAGTGGGTCGACATCGACGATGGATATGGTCACATCACATGCTTCGCGCTCGGCCTGCCATTTCACCGCATGGCCAGCCCGCAGTGGCTCGATACGCTGCTTCTGGCTGCCGGCGAGGAACGCCGCAGGTTTCAGTTCGCCATCGGGATTGATCAGTCCTATTCAACCCACGCGGCGGTCGCGCTCGTGAGCGCTTGCGATCCGTCTATTGCTGCTTCGCCCGCCGCCTTGCCGGCGCCGCGCGGGTGGTTCCTGCATGTCGGTGCTCGCAACGTCTTGTTCACGCATATCGAACCGCTCGCCGCGCCGCTGCATGGAGTGCGCGTGCGACTCCTGGAAGCCGAGGGACGCGATACGCAAACGAACCTGTCCGCCTTTTACTCGTTCCAGTCGGCGTGGATCAGCGATTTTCGCGGCAATCGGACCGAGGTATTATCATTAACCAATGGCCGGGCCGAATTCGATATCGGCCCGTACGCCTGGGTACAAATTGAAGCAGAATGGTGAAGAAGGGTCGAGAGACAAAAGTCGAGGGTCAAGAGCCAGAAGGCTTTGGCTTACCAACTCATCTTCTCTGGCTCTTGACTCTTGACTCTCAGCTCTAGACTTTCCCAATGATCGTAACCATCGATGGACCTGCCGGAGCCGGAAAAAGCAGCGCAGCGCGTGAGCTAGCGCGGCGGCTTGGGTTTCGGTTTCTCGATACGGGGGCGATGTATCGTGCCGTGACACTCGCGGCTCGCGAGCGCGGGTGCGATCTCACGGATAGCGAGAAGCTCGCGCGAACGGCCG
The DNA here is from genome assembly GCA_964526975.1 of uncultured Planctomycetaceae bacterium. GTDB lineage: Bacteria > Planctomycetota > Planctomycetia > Pirellulales > Lacipirellulaceae > JABDGM01. The sequence goes on along the minus strand of CAZGMU010000293.1, from coordinate 3,290 downwards.
GGGAGATTTGCGTCGAGCTGATCGACGATCGTGTCTTCCTCGACGGCCGGGATGTCACTTCGGCGATTCGCAAGTTCGACATCAGCACCTTGATTCATTACGCGGCCGACAACGCGGCCGTGCGCGAACAATTAGTCTTGTGGCAACGAGCCGCCGCGAAGGGAAGCAATGTGGTGACCGAGGGGCGCGATCAGGGAACCGTCGTCTTCCCAGATGCCGAATGCAAGATTTTTCTGATTGCCGACGAAGTGGAACGAGCCCGGCGGCGGCATCTTGATTTGCTGGGTCGCGGCGAAGAAATTCCCTTTGAAGAAGTGCTGGCCAATCAGCGCCTGCGCGACGAGCGCGACCAGTCGCGAGCGGTCGGCGCACTACGGAAGGCCGACGATGCGATCGAAGTGTCGACGGACGGTCTGTCGCCGGATGAGGTTGTGGGGAAGTTGGAATCGATCGTACGGATGAAACAGGCAGGTGTATGAGGATGCAGGATGCAGGGAAGAGGGATTTTTATTGCCACCCTCATTTCCCTTGATCCACCATCCTCGATCCTCCAGTGAGTGACCAAGCAACGATGATGCGACAGAAAGTAGCTTCGTGGTTCTGGTATGCCATGCTGTGGTGCCCGTGCTTTGCGATCAGCAAGGTTTGGTTTCGCTTTCGATTCACGGGCAAAGGTTATGTGCCGGTTGAAGGGCCGGTGCTGTTGCTCTCGAATCATCAGAGCAATCTCGATCCGGTGCTCGTCGGGATCGCCTGCCCGCGGCAGCTCAAGTACCTGGCTCGCGTCGGCCTGTTTTTCTGGCCGTTCAGCTTGTGGATTCGCTCGCTCGGCGCCGTGCCGATCGATCGTGAGCGCGGCGCCCTCGGCGGCATCCGCGTAACGCTGGACCTCCTCAAGCAACAAAACGCCGTCCTCGTCTTCCCCGAAGGATCGCGCACCGAAAACGGCAAGCTCGACGCCATGCTCCCCGGCTTCTGCCTCCTCGCGCGCAAGAGCAAGGCGACGATCGTTCCGGTCGGAATCGTGGGGGCGTACGATGCGCTGCCGCGTGGTGCAATCTACCCACGAATGCATGCGATCCGCCTCGCCTTCGGGCCGCCGATCTCAAAAGAGCAAATCGCTGAATTAAGCGACGAGGAGCTGACGGCACTGGTTACGCGGCGGATTCGCGAAGCAATGGGGTTGCCCGCATGCCAGACGGCCGATAGCTGAACCGCCGCTTCTTTGACGGGCAACCATCTGCTGCTCACAACTCCCCCCACGGGTTTTGAACAGTAGCGACAGTTTTGCTGGAGCGATGGCTCGCGGTCGTTCCGTACCGACCTATCGACGTTTTGCAAGGTTTCACAACGTGCGCACAATTCACCCCACGAATATTGCGCAGGTAGGTTGTGCTGGCGAAAGCGCTGGCTCGGCGCGCACCAGGAGCGTCGTCTGGCCGACAGCCGAAAGCTGATCGCCGACACCGATATGCTAAATTGCCAAAGAGCGATCGAAGCGTGTGAGCTCCGTGCAGGCGCGGGATATCTGTCTTGCGTGCCAAGATTAGCATATAGTGGACTGATGTTCAAGCACCCAGTTTTGGCCAACTGGGATTTTTGGTGCCTGGAGCGTTGGGAGTGAAGTCGGCTTGCCACAGAGGGCACGGAGGGCACAGAGAAGGTGGGAAGGTTGTGGCGATGGCGAGTGCAGGGCTTGAAAAAAGGGGCAGAACAATTTTTTCTGCGAATAATAGTTCTGACCCGAATGGCATAAGTTAAGCTGAAGTGGATGACACGCAACAGCTAAGCAACGCTATGACTGCGAAGCTTGCAACCGCTGCGACCGTGAGAATCCCGTGGATGCCCCGACGTCAAATGTAAAACATCGAGCTATCGCAGCATTGCTTCATGTTTATGTCGAAAAGGTTTAGGCTTAACTTGATGCCATTCGGGTCTGACCCTTTATTACCTCGGCCCTTTATTACCTTCTTTAACCTTCTTTATTACCTCAGCCATCGATTACGGCACACGACCGCGGCCCGGTTTTGCCTGCTGATAGTCAGCCACGTACCGTACATGCTTTTGACCAATCAGCCCCGCCATTAGCGCCACGTACAGAAGGCACACAATCGAGGCCCGCCTCTTTCCGCTGGGCGGCATGAGCGCCAATCCAACGAGCACGGGAAATGCAGGCATGACCACGCATGTTTCCAATAGAAACACGGCCAGTATCAGAGATGGACTGGCAGAGAAACCACCCGGATTAGCCGGACTATGGCTTCGTTGGCTGTAAAGCGGCTTGCTCAGCACTTGCACAGTGAACAGCAGCGTCAGCAGCACACAAATACCAATCGCCACAGACCACAATCGTGCATAGCTGGCCTTTCGCCGCCAGAAGTAGATTCCGATTAACGCCAGTGGCGCTACGATCAGGCTCGGAATGAACAGGATGCCTTCGAGCGGGAGCATGGCTCAACTAAGAATCGGGCTTAGCGGGTCACTTAGTACGGCAAAGGTAATAAAGGTTAGAACGATTTCTGCAAATCGTTCTGACCTTTATTACCCGCCTCTTTCTACGCCTGTGCCTATCGAATGCCGCTGGAGCGCCACACGTAATATACGATAAAGATTCCCACAAGCAGCCAATATCAAATGAAAGCGATTACGGGAACAGCGAGCCAGGATAGCCAACCATTACTGATTCTTTTGGTGGCAATAGGAATTGCCACAGTGGCAATCGCGAGTATTACCGCAAGGATGCGGAAGACATCGTGAGCGCCCATGTGCCCTTCCTACTTTCGCAAATGCTTAAATCGTTCAAATGGGGTTTGTTTTGGCTTGGCTCGCTCTGTTCGATAATCTGTCAGGTAGATCTGAAATTTCACAAGTGTCAACAACGCTAGGATGGTTGCAACGAGCATTATGACGATAGTCAGTAAGTATCGCCGTTTATATGATTTCGGCGGGAACAAGCTCAAGAGCACGAGCGCTGGAAAGGATGGAATCGCGACCGTGTATAGGAACACCCAGAATAGGATTCCGAGAACGACATGACCCGATGGTCCACCGGGGTTTGGTGTTTGTCGAACCGTTTGGCTGTAGAACGGCCAGCTCATTACATAGGCGAATAGTGCGAAGCATGTGACTGCAAAAAAGCTGACAGCTATCCACCAAAAGATTCGGTAACTCCCGCTGGCCTTGTCCATTAAGAGCAAGGCAATCAGCGGGACGATGACTATCAAGCCAAGCAAGCGGGCCTGTAAATCTTTTTGTGTCACGCCAGCACAATTGTCAGTTGTTGGTTCGTT
>CAZGMU010000292.1:0-6514 GCA_964526975.1 uncultured Planctomycetaceae bacterium | reverse complement strand
TCTTTATCCACGAATACGAGTTTGGCGACAATCGCCCCTCGCCGCAGAGCGAGGGTGCCGTCGAGGTAGAACACGTCCCGCACGATCAGGCAGTTGTTCGTGTCGAAACCAATGGCGTATCCCTTTTCGTAGAGACGCCTGAGGTCCTCGTTACGACTGACCAGTTTCTGAAACACTGAAGACCATCCCTTCTTTGACTTTCACGGACTCACCCTTCAGCAGGATGCCTTCGGGTTTGTTGCCCTGACCGCGCTTATATTTCACCGAATAATTGATTTCGGGATGCTGAGCATAGTCGGGCACCTCCAAGGTGACGACCTGCTCATAGGAGATTTCTTCTTTGGGCCACTCGTGCGGAGTGCCCTCGACGATGATCGTGACGAGTTTCTTTTCCGGTTTCATGATTACGTTAGTTTTCTGTTTTAGGTTAGAATCCTTTATCCACAAAATTGAGTCCCCGACTGGTCGATAGGTCCGCGACAAGGTGAGAACTAACCCCGGCGCAGAAAGCACCGGCAACATCCGCGAGCCAGCGCTCGACTTCGCTGTCGGTCTTGAGCGTCGCGAAGTAATGCGCTCCTTTTAGAGTCAGCGCTAGAAACCACATGGAGTGAAACGCACCCCGATGATTGGGACCAACCACGCGGCTGGCTGGCTCCAGTTTATCCGGAACGCAGCTGCCGAGAAATCCCGCAACGGCACAGACGCCAGTGTGGACGGGATCAATCGCCACAGGCGCCGGCGCTTGACGCGCGCCTTGGACGACGAGACTGAAGATCACTCCCGCTCCAGACCCCAGCACTGCGTGTTCTGCGAATCGCGGCATGGAGGGACGGGTTACTTCTCTTTGCGGACGCCCTTGAAGGGTTTGGCATCGGATGTCTTCACATCCATGAACCGGCCGGTGCCGGTGTCGCGCTTCACCCAGTTACCGGAAGGAGTCTGGGTCTGAGTTCTGCCGGTGACGGGACCATTACGGTGTCCGTCGCCTTTGGGAGGATTGGTAGCCATGGTGGTGTTTGGTTGACTGTTTAGGTTCGATGGACTCTTCTTTGGGTCATCATCTACTCAAATTGAGGGCGCTAATTTTGATTAGGTCAACACCTCATTTTGCGTGAGTGATGATCACCCCATGGCTGAACATTCCCAAAATCAACGAGAACGTCTTAACTATCTGGAGTTTAGGCTATATTTCACAGGGCAAATTTCTCGGGCTGATTTGATCCAGCGCTTCGGTATCAGCGAAGCTGCCGCGACCCGTGACTTGGCGATCTACCGTGACGAAGCGGGCGAAAACCTTGAGTTCGATACGGGCACGAAAATCTACCGAATCTCTAAATCCTTCGCCCTTAATTACCTAAAAAACATTGATCCCAAGCAGCTTTTACGAGCCTTGGTGCATGGGATTGGAAACGACTTTGGCACGGAGCCGGAATCACTCGTGCCATGCGAATTGCCCAGTCGGCTACAGGCACCCTCGGCCGACGTGCTGGCTTCAGTCTCCCGTGCAATCTGCCAGAAAGCCGTCCTTCGAATCGAATACCTGTCGGATAGCGGCAATCATGGGCCGCGAGAAATCGTTCCGTTTAGCTTTGTCGGGACGGGGCTAAAGTGGCTCGTTCGGGCCTACTGCCGGCGAAAAGGGATCTTTTGCGACTTCATCGTGAATCGAATCAAGCATGCCGAAGTCGTGTGGGATACGAAGCCTCTACCGGCCGAAGATAAGGAGAACGACGATGAGTGGAACCGGATGCTCAAGTTGGAGCTGATGCCGCACCCCAAGGCATCCCCGGAGAAGAAAGCCATGATCGCGCAGGAATTTCAGATGTCAGACGACGTGCATGTCCTCAGGGTGCGCGCAGCACTTGCCGGCTATGTTCTTCGTCTCTGGAGCGTCGATTGCTCTCCAACGCAGCGCCTCGACCTGTTTCCTCTCTGCTTGCGGAATCTGATGGCTCTTCACGACGTGGATAACGCCGTGCTCGCACCTGGATATGAGCGACCGGCATCGTCTTGAATTTGAAGCCGCAAGCGCTTGTCGAACCCAACCCCGGCCGCTAAATCCCCCTTTTTCATGTCTGCGCCAGTTTCCCCCCTTTCAGCTCTCCTCAATCACTTCCGTCAGGCTGCTCAAACCGAACGCGAAAAAGGCACCTACTTCGAAGAGCTGATTGTCACTTACCTCCGCACGGAGCCGGTTTATGCCGATCTCTACCAGAAAATCTGGAAGTATGCAGATTGGGCAAAGGAACGCGGGATTGATGCGCGCGACACGGGCATCGACTTGGTCGCTCAGACGCGCGGCACGGACGAGTTTCACGCCATCCAATGCAAGTTCTACGACGAGGGTTATCGCGTTCGTAAGGAAGACATCGATTCCTTCTTCACGGCGTCGGGACAGAAGCCGTTCACGCACCGTATCATCGTTTCAACCACGAACGACTGGACCGAGAACGCTGATCTCGCCCTTTTCGACCAAAACCCACCGGTCACGAAGCTCGACCTCTACGATTTGGAGAACAGCCAGATCGACTGGTCTCGCTATCAGTCAGCCAAGGCGCCGGTTCTAAAGCAGAAGAAGACGCCTCGCCGTCATCAGGAGCGCGCGATCCGCGATGTCCTGGCTGGGCTCTCCAAGGGGGAGCGCGGCAAACTCATCATGGCCTGCGGCACCGGAAAGACCTTCACGAGTCTGAAGGTCGCTGAGGAGATTGCCGGGGCCGGTGGCCGCGTGCTTTTCCTCGTCCCGTCGCTTTCGCTGCTTTCGCAATCCCTCACGGAGTGGACGCAGGAAAGCCTGATACCACTCCACAGTTTTGCCGTGTGCTCGGATTCGGAGGTGGGAAAGAAGCGCAAGCGCGACGAAGACACCGTTACCACATTCGCACACGAGCTACGTTACCCCGCCACAACGGACTCCAAGCGCCTCGCCGTCGAGTTCCTGAAGCGTCAGGACAAGACTCACCTCAACGTGGTGTTCTCAACCTACCACTCGATTGAAGTGGTGGCTGAAGCCCAAAAGCACGGCCTGCCGGAATTCGATCTCATCGTTTGCGACGAAGCCCACCGCACGACGGGTGCAACTTTCGAAGGGGAAGAGGAGAGCAATTTCGTAAAGGTTCACGACGCAGCATTCCTAAAGTCCAAGAAGCGCCTCTATATGACGGCTACACCCCGCATCTACGGGGACTCGGCCAAGGCTACGGCCGAAAAAGAGAACGCTGAGATTTGCTCGATGGATGATGCCGAAAAATTCGGCGATCAGCTCCATGTCATCACTTTTTCCGAAGCGGTGCAGCTTTATCTGCTCTGCGACTACAAGGTCATCGTTCTCACCATCAGTGCAGACCATGTCAGCGAACGTCTGCAAAACCTGCTGAAGGACGAAAACAACCAGCTCAAAGTTGACGATGCTGCGCGTATCGTCGGTTGCTGGAAGGCTCTTGCGAAGCAAGGCCTCCAGGATGCCACCGATGCCGATCCGATGCGGCGGGCTGTTGCGTTCTGCCAAGTGATCGATCGCATTCCCGGGGCGAAGCATCACCGCGTCAGCTCCAAGGAGATTGCGGCCATGTTTGCGGAGGTCGTGAAGGCCTACCGGGAAAAGGAGCCCGAGGCGCAGGCCAGTAAATTGCTTTGTGAGGCGCGCCACGTCGACGGTTCGATGGGGGCGTCGCTCAAAGAGGAGCGTCTGGCTTGGCTGAAGTCTGAACCGCCAGCCGAGACCTGCCGCATACTGAGCAACGTCCGCTGCCTTTCTGAGGGCGTGGACGTTCCCGCTCTCGATGCCGTGCTATTCCTGACGCCCCGCAATTCTCAGGTGGACGTGGTTCAGTCTGTCGGGCGTGTGATGCGAAAGGACCCAGCCGGTAAGAAAAAGCGCGGTTATGTCATCTTGCCCGTCGTCATCCCGGCCGGAATGGATGAGGCCGATGCGTTGAACGACAACAAGGTTTACAAGGTCGTGTGGGAAGTCCTACAGGCTCTGCGTTCTCACGATGACCAGTTTGACGCGTTCATTAACAAGCTGGATCTCGTCGGTAAAGACACGCGCAAGATGGAGGTAATTTCCATCACCGACAAAATTGAGCGGAAGGCCAAAACCACATCCAAGAGCGGCGCGAAAAACAAGACCGGTGTCGGCCAGCACACCGTCGGTGAGCCGGAGCAGGCCCCCTACGGGAAGCAGGCCCAACTTCAGTTCAATGTCGGCGAACTTGAGAAAGCTCTCTACGCCCGCGTAGTCAAAAAGTGCGGCAACCGCAGCTACTGGGATGAGTGGGCCAAGGACATCGCGCAGATTGCCCAGACGCACATCGCGCGCATAACCCAAATCGTCTCCAATCCGGAAAACGTGAAGGAAGGGAAGGCGTTCAGCGACTTCGCCAACGAACTCCGTGATGATCTGAACGACTCAATCACGGACGCGGAGGTGATTGAGATGCTCGCGCAGCACCTGATTACGAAGCCGGTTTTCGATGCGCTTTTCAGCGACTACAGCTTTGCAAGCAACAACCCCGTTTCGCTCGCGATGCAGCATGTTCTCGACGTGCTGCAAGAACACCGTCTTGAGAAGGAGGCGGGGACGCTGGATAAATTCTATGCCAGCGTGAAGATGCGGGCTGACGGCATCGATAACGCGGCGGGCAAGCAGAAGATCGTTGTGGAGCTTTACGACAAGTTCTTCCGCAACGCCTTTCCCCGTATGACCGAGCGCCTGGGCATCGTTTACACTCCGGTCGAGGTCGTGGATTTTATCATCCGTAGCGTGAACGATCTGCTCCAGGACGAGTTTGATGTAACGCTGGGAACGGAAGGCGTTCACATCATCGATCCGTTCACAGGCACAGGGACATTTGTCACCCGCCTACTGCAAAGTGGCCTGATTCCACTCGATCGGCTCCCTCACAAATACACGCACGAGATTCACGCCAACGAAATCGTGCTCCTCGCCTACTACATCGCCGCAATCAATATCGAAGCGGTCTATCACAGTTTGGTTGGCGGCAAGTATCAGCCATTTGAGGGCATCTGTCTTACCGACACGTTCCAGCTCTACGAAAAAGGCGACCTCATCAGCAATCTACTCGTCAACAACAGCGCCCGTCGCAAGCGCCAGAAGGCGCTGGATATTCGCGTGATTGTCGGCAACCCGCCATACTCGGTGGGCCAGACCAACGCCAACGACAACAACCAGAACGTTTCCTACCCTGACCTGGATAACCGCATCACTGAGACCTATGCGGCTCGGTCGGAAGCAGCCCTCTCAAAGGGACTTTACGACAGCTACGTGCGCGCGATCCGCTGGGCTAGCGACCGTATTGGGAGTAGTGGTGTCATTGGTTTTGTAACTAACGCCAGCTTCCTCGAGGTCGGCACGACAGACGGCCTCCGCAAATGCCTCGCTGATGAATTCAGTAGCATTTACATCATCCACCTTCGGGGAAACCAGCGAACAGCCGGGGAGCTTTCTCGTAAGGAAGGCGGAAAAATTTTCGGCAGTGGCAGCCGGACTCCTGTTGCTATCACTTTTTTGGTGAAGAATCCCAACGCCAAGCACGGCGGTCGCATTTTACTGCACGATATCGGTGACTACCTGAGTCGCGAGGAAAAGCTCGCGAAGGTTGATGAGTTCAAGAGCGTTTTGGGCGTCAGCAGTGCCGGCGCTTGGCGGTCAGTTGTTCCGAACGAAGACGGGGACTGGCTGAAACAACGCGATGAGAGTTTCGAGCAATACATCGTGCTGGGAGACAAGAAAGGCGACGGCCCGAAGGTTTTCGACAATTTCTCCCTGGGAGTCGTCACCAACCGGGACGCGTGGTGCTACAACGCTTCGAAAGCGGTGGTGGCCAAAAACGTCGAGAGGATGATCGCTTTCTACAACAGCGAAGTGGATCGCTTTGAGAGCGCGTATGCAGAGCTGGATAAAAAAGCACGGGAGTCCAAGGTCGATGGTTTCGTCAACAACGACCAGACCAAGATCAAGTGGACGCGCGGTCTGAAACAGGAACTTACCAAGGGTCGAAAGCTTGTGTATCAGCCCGAGTGTCTGACGGTAGGACTCTACCGCCCTTTCAACAAACAGTGGCTCTATTTTAACCGGCAGTTGAACGAAATGGTCTTGAAGATGCCAGGCTTGTTCCCCGGTCCGTCCTTCAAAAATGTCGCGCTCGGTTTTTCCTCTTCAGAGTCCCGCAGTGCTTTCTCCGTTTTTATCACCGACAACGTCGCAAGCCTTCACGCGGTTGATATGGTCGGCTCCCAGTATTTCCCTCTCTATCTCTACGAGAAAAGTGAGGAGCAGGAGGCCGATGCAGAAGAATTCTTCACTGATCCGAAACCAGATGAGGCTGGGACATACAAGGGGCGCGACTGTATCAGCGCCGCCGGACTGGCGCATTTCCAAGCAGCCTATCCTGCAATAGGCGAGGGAGACGGCATCACCAGAGACGATGTTTTTTACTACATCTACGGATTGCTGCACGCTCCGGACTACAGGAGTCGCTTCGCAGAT
>CAZGMU010000291.1:2522-6520 GCA_964526975.1 uncultured Planctomycetaceae bacterium | reverse complement strand
GGCTGTTTGTCACGCGACGAACGGAAGTTCGGCGCGAATCGACGGCAACCGCGAACTGTGCGCGCACCGCGATCCCGCCGCACAATCGCGAATCTGCCACCTACGCCGCCTTCCGCTCATAGTGCTTCAGCAGCCCGCTCAGCCGTTCATGGCAGACCAAGTCCGCCGGCTTCACGCCTTCGACCTTTTGCGGCGGCTCAGTTTCGCCGATCCGCAGGTTTTTGAGCCCCTGGTGTGGGCGGAATCGGTGGTAATAGTCGACGTAAGAATCAATCAGATACCGCAGGTGCGCCTCGCCGAACACGATGAAATGGTCGAGACACTCGCGCTTCACGCTCTGGATCCAGCGTTCCGCAAAGGGATTCAGATTCGGCGATCGCGGCGGGATCAATTTGAATTCGATCCCATCGTTCTCGACGATGGCGCGGAATTGCTCAGTGAACTTTGAGTCGCGATCACGCGCGATGTGCGTCGGCTTGGCGTCCCCCTGGCCCTCGAAGCAGATCGCCAAATTCCGTGCCTGTTGGGCCATCCAAACAGAGTCCGGGGCCGGCGACATTCCGGCCACGTGCACACGGCGCGACCGGATGTGGATGAAAAACAGCACGTAGAACGTGACGATTCCGCACTTAGTGACCACGTTCTCGGTGAAAAAATCTCAGGCGAGTGGCTCTTTGAGTTCTTCCCAATGCGCTTCGGCCCAGCGCTCCAGCATGGCCATCTCACGAATCCGGGCCAAAACCCCAAAAACACCAAGGCCAAGAGCGCCGGCAACGGATGCCGCTTGCCACGCGGGCAACGCAGATCGCGGACATGAGAAAACTCTTCCACCAGCGAAGGCAACATTGGAGACGCCATGCCAAGGCTCCTCGCCAACGAGCCAGTCCTGGCCCAAGGGGTCCCTCCCGCCAAAATGGCTACTTACTCCTACGCAAAAGGCCCCCGCCAAGGTTTGCGAAATCGAGAATGCAGTTGTCCTGCGCACTGACCGTTACGCCTTGACATAACTGCCAACCCGTAAAGCCGTTACAAAAACCGGCCTGCCGCCTACGGCACCGAAGGTTAGAGGTTCGAACCCTCTGGCTAGAGAATGTGCGACTGGGGCGCAATCCGACCAAGATTCTTTCGACGAGTGTTCGGCAATGTCCAACCAGGGGGCATCGCCCCGACCGAGGTTTACAAACGGTCAATCTAGTTGCATCGCCCTGATCATCGGTCTGTCCGCACTGGATGATTGCCCGTAGCTGGCGGGTGAAACCTTAAGCACGGACATCCGTCCGGACGGCTTCGGACCTTTCGGACGCGGTCAACTGCCTTTTGAAGTCACCCTGGTAGGCAGGATGGTCGCGAAGCGTGCGTCGGCTCTAGGAGGATTGCTTGGCTCGCTTGAGAGCCGCCTGCATTTCCGTCTCCAACTCCTCGTCGGTCATGGACCTAATCTTTGAACTTGAACAGGGACACCCGCTCGACCGCCTTTCGATCTTTGGCATCTTGTCGACGGCGTCCTGAGATCGACAGGCCTTGCACATCTTCCGGTGGCCCCCGGCGAAGTTGCGATGCCCGTGAAACTGGTCGAGCGGTTTCTCGACCAGGCACTTGGTGCACAGCTGAATTGCTGTAGTTGACATAGCTATTTCCCAGCATCTGCTCCAATCACGGCTCAGAAATCTACAGTGCGAGCCTTTCTTCTAAACGCGAAAGGCCGCGGCATTGCGATTGAAAGTTGTTGACAACTGCAAAGGAAGTTTTTAAGATCAAGCTGCTCTATTCTCTATTGAAGCCATGCATCAATAGAAGTACTTTGCACACGACCGTTCCTCGATTTGGGGGTGGCGCTTAGATGCGAGTGCTTATGGTGAATACACCATATTCCCAACGGTTTCAGGGCGGCGACTCCGTGCAAATGCACAAAACGGCCGAGTCGCTTCGCGACCTCGGCGTAGATGTTGTCACATCCACTGAAGCTGAGCCCAACGCAAACGGGTTTGACGTGGCACATGTGTTCAACTTGCGATCGATCACTGACACGTCGATACAAGTTCGAAGCATAAAGCGACATCGAGTTCCACTTGTCATGTCGCCAATCTATGTGAATCCATCGATTGCTCTGTGGGGCACGACAGCGGTCACCTGGCTTTTTCGCAATTTATCCGACCCTGCAGATGCAAGACATCGGCTTTCGGAATTTGCGAAACTACGTCCGAGAGTCAAGTCGGTGTCAGGACAAGTGTATTCGCGAGAGGGTCAGAACCGGCCATTCGCCGAATACGATCATAAGCAGCGGGCGATACTGTCGCAAGTGTGTCACTTGCTGCCGAACAGTTATCACGAGATGTCCACATTGATGTGCACGTTGGGCGTCACAGACATTCCATTTACTGTTGTGCCTTACGCCGCGGACGTTGAAGTCTTTGAAAATGCCGATCCGCAGCCGTTTGTTCGCCGATATGGCTTGCGAGATTTTCTGCTTCAAGTGGGGCGTATCGAACCTCTGAAGAATCAAGTCATGTTGTGCTGCGCGGCGCGGCAGCTTGAGATTCCAGTCGTTCTGATCGGTGCAACGGCCAGCAAATCGTACCGCGATGTCTGTGAACGAGTAATGCCAGCGGGTTCTGTTGTGATCGATCACTTGCCGCACGAGCAACTCGCAAGCGCTTACGCTGCCGCGCGTGTGCACGCGTTGCCAAGCTGGTTTGAGTCGTGCGGGTTGGTCACTTTGGAGGCAGCACTTGCAGACTGTTCGATTGTCGTCGGCAATGCTGGATACGAATGTGAGTACTTTCGCGAATACGCATGCTATTGCGACCCAAGCGATGTCGACAGCATCGGCTTGGCGATGGGTCGCGCGTACGATAAACACGACAGCGAGACGGAAGGCCGTTCAGCGTTACGGCGCATCATTGCACAAGAATTCACCTGGAAACGAGCAGCCGAGAAGACGCTGCAGGCGTACGAGCGAGCCTTGTCTGGCTGCATTACCGAGACTCTGGTGTGAGTTACTTGACTGAGGCAGGCAAGTCACCGGCTATCGCGAGCGACTCAATCTAACACAGCTTCATCACTCCCCATTTCTTGTTGGAGGCGCTGCAATGACATTCGACAACAATCAAGTTCGGCCAATCAGCAGGAACTCGAGCGGCTCGAACTCACCCAATCGGCGCTCGCTGCGAATTGAATCGCTTGAAACTCGTCAATTGTTGACGTGTCTTGCAACCTATACGGGCGGCGCAACGAAAAAGCTGACTGTCAGCGGCGATCAAGGCGGAGTGGCGTTCAATACGATTGTCGTTAGCGCCGTCGGAGGCTTTGTTAGTGTTACATGCGAAGGCGCTGGCGTACAGATCACAGACGGACTAAATGCAATCGCGCTCGGCGCAGCGACACCGCAACAGCTAGTCGTCGAGGCGCTGACTGGAGACGATGATGTCGACATCAGTGCAGTTTCCACGGCAGCAGGCTTTTCTGCATCTCTAAAAGTCTCGGTCTTTGGGCATGCAGGCGACGACACATTGTTCGGCAGTCAATTCGGCGACTGGATTGATGGCGATGTTGGTGAGGACTTGCTTCTCGGCGACGGCGGAGCTGACACAATCCTCGGCGGCACAGGATCGTACGCTGATGGCATTTTCGGGCATGATGGAAACGACTCCTTGCTTGGCGGTGACGGGGATGACTATCTGGACGGTGATTATGGAAACGACACAATTCGCGGTGGTTTTGGCAACGACGACCTTTGGGGTGGCTACGACAACGACTCATTGCTCGGGGAGCAGAACGACGACGAAATGCACGGTGAAGGCGACAATGATACGCTTCTCGGAGGGAGTGACACTGGCTGGGACAACCTCTATGGTGGCGACGGAAATGATTCGATGCACGGCGGCGATGGCCGGGATTTCTTAGATGCCGGTACGGGCAGTGATGCACTTCACGGTGAGGGTGATCGGGATACACTCATTGGCGCCGCTTCTGGAACATTTTGGATGGATGGGGGCCCA
>CAZGMU010000291.1:0-2512 GCA_964526975.1 uncultured Planctomycetaceae bacterium | reverse complement strand
CCCAGGCACGGATTCCATCGTCGGTGGCGACAATACAGATTATCTTTGGGGCCAAGGCGACGCGGACACAATCGCAGGGAATGGTGGTACAGATACGATCGAGGGCGGTGACGGCAACGATGTGATCGATGCGGGATCCGGGTTGGACGTCGTCTGGGGTAGTGCTGGCAATGATACGATTCGCGGTGGAAGCGGAAACGACTCACTTTTTGGTGATGGCGGCAGCGACTGGGTTTATGGAGACGCGCATTGCGATTACATCTCGGGCGGGGCAGATGCTGATAGTTTATTTGGTGGCTCGGGCGACGATACGATCTGGACTGGCATGCAGGTTGGTGACTATGCGCAGGGTGACTCAGGAAGAGATTCCATCGACGGTTCGTCGAGTGGCGATGTGCATTCTCCGGAGACCTGCAGTTCAGCACAGGGATTCATGGCTGGTGAATTCGAATGCGGTTCTGATGGTAGCGATTTGGAACTCGAAGGGATTGAGTTGAGCCAATTAGACCACGACGCACTTGGAATGATCTCAGTCGCCTTCGAATCGTTCCAATTATTTGTAGATGATTCTCCGCAAGTACTTGAATCTCTCGCGGCGCGATTCAATGCTGGCGCCGCCACTGATGCGGTCGTTTTCCTTCTTTTGCTCGATCAAGACGATGCCGCCATTGAATCATCGCTGACCGATGCCCTCATTCCCAAATCGCTCGCAGTACGCATTGTCACAATGCTGGGAGCTGTGCGAAATCAGCGGGACCAATTGATCGGCTCTCTCGGAATCGAATCCCCGGCCTTCGAGAGGCTTCTTGATCAGGTGTTCGCACGTATTGCTTAACAAGCAACCGCACACCGCGGCAGCACAGAGCGCGATTGCGTCGCGACCGATGCGGCTTCGAGTGACTACATGGAACAAGTAAACTACAAACAGACATCACGCTTTGCGGTCAATATCATGCACGCAGCGACCAGCCGCGTGACATTTGTCCTGCTGTGCGTCTTGTTCCTTCTCGCTAACACATTGCCAACGAGTGTGTCGCTCAGAGACGGATATGACGGTTTTGTAGCATATGGTTTTCCGGTCGCATATAAAGTCACGGGGCGACCTTGGCCATCGGTCACAGGCGATGCATTAAGTTGGATGCCGCACCCAATTTCGCAGTCGATTCGGTTTCGACGACGGGGGCGTGTTTCAATCTTTTATGTGGCGCACTTGTGCTACATGGCTGGTGGATCATGCGACGATCCTTTGCGCGACCGGCGACGCCCTGGCGATTTTCATTAAGAACCCTTTTCTTCACGATGACAGCGATTGCTTGTCTCGTGTTGGTTGCACTCTCTTGCATGCGCCAGTCAGAGCGCGTGCGGACTACGATGACGAGCGTAGAGCAACTGGGGGGGCACGTTCAACTGCGTTGGAGTGGGCCGCGCGCGCTCGAACGATTGGGGCTTGATATTTATTTGCAGCGATGGAAAGTCGTTGATGGGATCGTATTGCGAAGCAGACGGCTTAAAGATCCAGACGTATCCAGACTGAAGTCCATCCTTGACGACAACCCACAACTTGCTCGTCTCGATCTACGCCACACAGGTTTGGCCGACGCTCAAGTTGTTTCGCTTCCGGCGGTTCCATCACTGCTTTTTCTGGACCTAAGCGGAAATCCAATCGACGGAACGGTATTAGGGCGTGCAGAGATTCTGAGGTCGGTCGAGACGTTGTTCGTAGAGCAGTCGGAATCCGACAATTTCGAAGTGCCGGCCACTTCGCAGTGCGTCTCACTTAGAGAGCTGTATTTGTACGGAACAGTAATTGGCGACCGGTCTTTGGCGCGAATGCAGCAATTCAATCAGCTCAAATGGGTCTGCATTCGTGGAAGCAAGGTTTCAAGCAGCGGGATTGAACGGCTGGAAGAAGCGAAACCTGACCTTTGCGTGGCGAGATAGGAGCGGCGCTCGATGCATTATTTGTTCCTTCATCAAAACTACCCAGCTCAGTTCGGGCATCTTGCGGCGCAACTTGTTGAACAAGGGCACCGCTGCACGTTTGTCAGCCAGAAACCCTCGGGCGTAGTGAACGGGATCCGTCGCATTCAGTACCGAGTGCCACATCGCGGCAAGGACGTACACGATGTCCTTCGCCCCGTCGAGGCGTATGCACTGCACAGCCAATCCGTTTATCAACTCCTTAAAGCACGGCCAGCGATTCGACCGGATATCGTGATCGGTCATTCCAGTCTTGGCTCGACTTGTTTCCTCGCCAATTTATACGATGCGCCGGTCCTTAATTACTTTGAGTGGTACTACCGACTTCACGGCTCGGATTTCGACTTTCGGCCGGAGTTTCCCCCGCTTGAGTCCCATATTCTCCGGGCTCGCATGCGCAACGCAGCATTTCTTATGGACTTGGAAAGTTGCACACGCGGATATTGTCCTACCGCGTTTCAGAGGAGCCAGTTTCCAACAGAATACTTGCCGAAACTCGAAACGCTTTTCGATGGAATCGACACTGAGTTCT
>CAZGMU010000290.1:0-6566 GCA_964526975.1 uncultured Planctomycetaceae bacterium | reverse complement strand
AAACCCAGCCGCTCGGCTCTGGCACACGATTCGGCAACAGCTCGCTGCCACTACCATTTCCGCCGAACGTCGCACCGAAATTTTCGCGCCAGACGGCAAAATCAGCATTATCGACAATACCATTTCCAGATCCATCTGCCGCCAGTAACGTTATGGAATTCAGCGTCTTGCGCCACACCGCGTAATCCGCCGCGTCGACCTTGTCGTCATGGTTATAGTCGCCGGCTAACAGCGCTTCTCGATTGATCGCTATGGCGGCGGCAAGCATATCAGGTCCGCTCAGCCCGCCATTGTTGATCACCACCAAGAAAGGATCGGACGGCGCATATAGATTAGAAGTCAGCTTTGCGAAAAACGCATACGCTCCATCGTCCGGCAGTGGATAGGGGAGCAGGTACTTCAACAAATCGTGATTGTGAAAGCCCATGTCCGCCGCTAGGGGATCGGCGATCTTGATTGGAGGCGGGGCGGTATACGTTGTCGGTGTTAGTATGGTGTTGATGGCTCCTGTGTGACGAATTTGCAGTCGGGTATCAGTGGGGGCCAGTTCGACTTTGTTACTCGCAGGGGATGTTGGATCCCAATACCAGAGCGTCCGTGCCTCGGCTAGATTCGAGATCCGAACTGGGCGCGAAATTGTCTGAATATATAAGCCGCTATTTTCCTGCAAGCCGAGAATATTCAAACCGGGAACTGTCCAATACACAGCCGGACCAAAGTCGGCCGGCTCAAAATAATCCTGCGGATCACCTGCGCTATCCGTTTCGACGTAGATCTGGCTAGCAAAGCCAGTCGTCGCTCCTGCGATGCCGCCACTCACCACCAGTCGGTTATCCGCCTGGGTGACAATAATCGGATGGCCATGCCCCTCAACTCGCTCGGCCAGTCCGGCCAGTAGAAATACACAGGCCACGCAGATGATTGTTCTCATGTTGTCATTTCTCATGGTTGCTAGTTCGGCTCTGCGAAGTTAAATCCCGCTGCAATCCACTCCTCGATCTGCGCCGCGGGGATCATCTCGACATGCCCATCGACATACAGGTAGTGCGCCGTGCCGGTATGTCGATCCAATTGGATGTCAGCCTTGATCGCTTTGCCCACCAGCCCATCATCCTGGTTCGATTTCGAAAACCAGCCCGATGAATGTGCGTGGTCCGATTTCGGGTCGGCATACTCCATTCGCCGGTTCTCTTTATAAGTAATGGGGTTGCGCTCCCGTTTGTCCGCGGCTTCGAACACGATCATCGTTTTGCTGGTCGCTTGGAGCTTGTTGATGTTGCGGGCATGGCCGGGCACGTCGTCCGCCGCCAAGTAGTCGCTCACCACGTAGCTCGAACCTTTGACTATCTCACGCTCGGGGAGCAAGAAATCATCCGGGCAAATCCGAACCGAATCCACGCTCTCCATGTGCGGCGCCAACGTGTAGATCCAGCTATACTTGCCTTCCTCGTCATCCGCAGCGTGCTTCGCGTGGTACCACTCGGGGAATTCGCCTTTGTGCATGTCGCAAAACTGAAGAACTGCCAATCCAATCTGCCGCATGTTGTTTTTACAGGAAGCCGCGCGCGCCGATTCGCGCGCGGCCTGGATAGCTGGCAGCAACAACGCCACGAGCACGCCGATGATGGCAATCACCACCAGCAACTCCACGAGCGTAAACGCCGATCGCAACGCCTTGCGCGCGGAAATTCGGCCACAACACACGCGAGGCAATAACGACGTTGAACGCCGCTTAATCATCTTTTGCCTCGTCCTTCCCAGCCACGACGACGGGTCTGTGAGCAAGAAATGAGCCCGATCCATCCCATCATGGCCAAAAGAGCTGCACTTGGTTCTGGAATCGTCGCCGGGGCGTATTGGATCAAACTCAAGTCGATCCCTTGGCTGGCAGCAAAGCTATCGACGACTGACTTCAACTCGCCCAGAGCCACGTTCTTGTTCAGGATGTAATAGAACGGGCTGGACGCCGTCAGACCCGGCGATGCTTGCGTTCCGCTAAGCTGCAATGTTGCGAGGTAGATGCCGTCGCGACTTGCCGCATAAGGATCGAGCCCATCTCCAAGCAGCGTGTAACGCACGCTAGTGTGCGCATCTGCCGTGTAACTGGCCTCAATCGCAATCGGCAGATCGGCCCCGCTGGTTGTCGTCTTTACCGTGTCCGGGTTAACATTCGACGAACTTGCCAGCATGCCGAGCTGTTCTTTACCCGATCCTGTCGGCACAAACGCCGAGCCGTCCCAAATCTTCAATCCCTCGACATGCAGGTTGAGATTAGCCGTAAACGGGTGCGTTCCACCGGGATTTACGAACTGGTCATAACCATAGGTAAGTCCAGGACCAAAGGTTTGCGTGGCCAGCGGTTGAATGCGGGAAACCGGTTGTCCCAGAAAAGCCACCGGCAGCGCTGGCATCACGTAAATCGATGTCACAAGCGTCAATCCGTTCGTCGTCGAATACGAATTGCCGGGCAGCATTTGCCGCGTCGTGATCTTATTGTCGTTAAGCGTATCAACCGTAATCTGAATCTGCGGCCCGTGGGCACTTGCCGTCGATGCGACAATTACCGCGCAGGCGCAATATACAAGCATGCGTACGCGCATGAGTGAAGTCTCCTCAAAGTAAGCAAAATCAAAAAAGATCAGCAGGCCCGAGCATCTCGGCTCTGCTTAGCAAGCGCAATGAAACGAGCTATGCGCTTTTAGGAGGAGGTGTCGCCGGCACAGATGCAACGTGAATTGCTTCTTCTGAAGAGAAAGGGCCTAACCAGGCGAGTAGGTCAGTTTTGTTGGCGAGCTCAACCCTCGCCGAAATCAATGTCGGCACGGCAGCTACCCAGTTGCTCGAATGTCCTTGGCAGTTGAGCGCTTTCCAACCGATTACTTTATTCGATTCCTCCTTGTTTTGCCCATGTTCGTGATCTTCCTGGCGACCACAGCAGCCATGCCCTGTCTGGCAGCACTTCGGAGCAGATGCCACAAGCTCACGCGCACAACTGGCTTTGCTTGGCCTCACCAGCCAACTCAAGTCGATGCGCGCTCGTCTGGCTTCGGCAATCGCAAACTCCGGCGGTCGCACCCCGTGTTGCCGCGCCCAGGCGATTCGTTCTGCCAGCGAATGGCAACAGCACGACCGCCAGCATTGCTCCGCCGAGGCACACCCGCAGGCACAATTCGCACACGGGTACATCTCACCGCTTTTCCGCACGACATGCCCAGCCGGCAGCGGAATGCCAGACATCGTTGCCAAATAAACGACCAGCAACATACCGGTTACGCAGCGGTGGCGAACCGACGCGACTGCCCGAAAATTGCTGAGAAAGGCCGGCATGGCTCGATTTCGAGAGAGTTTGCCCAATCCGGACAGGTTAATCATGCGTTTCCCAACCGTCAACCAACCGGTTGGGCAGTCGGGCGATCGGCGCCCAATATTGCAAAACCAACGCCGCTTCCCGCTCCTCTACTCCTTTCGCTTCTTCTTATGCCTCGATCGCCGCGCCGCGCCCACCGAAATGTCACACGGCGCTGCCGAGGAGTCGAACTTGACGGTGCCGATGCGCTGCGCCTCATAAATGCCCGAGTGGCCGCTGAACAGGTAGGCCAGGAAACAGGCAATCGCCAGATAGATCGCAAAGCCCGAATCGAAAAGTCCGGCGCTTCCCGGCAAAAAAAGCTCAAGACCCATGATGGTGCAAGTAAGTGGCGTATTCGTCGCGCCAGCAAACACGGCGACGAATCCCAAGCCCGCGAACAAATCGATCGGCGCTCCCAACAGCCGGGCCAGTGAATTACCTAATGCCGCGCCAATAAAAAACAGCGGAGTGACCTCTCCTCCCTTAAAACCGCTCCCCAACGTAATGGCGGTAATCAAGATTTTCCACCACCAGCTCCACCATTCAGCTCCTCCCGAATGAAAGCACGACTCGATCGTCACGGCGCTCGGCTCATCGGGCGGCGTCAGTGTGCCTAGTCCCAGGTAGCTGCGTGTCCCCAGCAAGTACGTCAACGCAATTACCAGCAGTCCGCCAACCACAGGCTCCATAAGATGCGATTTCGCGATTCGTTTGCAGGCGTGGTGACACGCTTGAGTCACTTCCACAAACACCACACTCGCCAGGCCGAACACCACCGACGCGATCGCAACCTTCAGCACGAGCAAGGCGCTGAGCGGAGTCGGGCTGGCCAGCAGGTCGGGGCCGACCAATGCCGCGACGTGATAATGCGAATGCTTCATCCCCCAAACCCGAACGGTGCAGTCGCCCACAATGCTCGCCGTCAGGCACGGCATGAGAGACTCATAGCTCAGTCGGCCGATCGCCAAGACTTCCATCGCGAAGATCGCCCCTGCCAGAGGCGTGCCGAATACCGCGCCAAAGCCTCCCGCGATCCCGGCCATCAGTAAGGTCCGCCGCTCCGTTTTATCGAGCTTGAGCCACCGACTGAAACCGCCGGCCAGGCTGCCTCCCATTTGCACCGCCGTGCCTTCCCGACCCGCCGAGCCGCCAAACAAGTGAGTAATAACGGTTCCCACAAGCACGAGCGGAGCCAATCGAAGCGGTACCCCTCCACCCGGCTCGTGAATCTGCTCGATAATCAAATCATTGCCCCCTTCCGCGCCTCGGCCGAACTGCCGATACATGAAGGCGATCCCGGTTCCCGCCAATGGAAGCGCGAAAAGAAGGGCAGGGTACGCAAAACGAATTTCTGTGACCCGCTCTAAACTCCAGAGAAACAAGGCGACGGCCGACCCGATGGCTATGCTCAGCGTCGATACAAGGGCAAACCATTTCGCCACATAACGCAAGAGCTGCCAATGTTCGCGCACATCCCAATGAAAGAGCATATTCGATCCCGCTATTCAGCCGAAATCTGGAGGGGGGGGAAATCGAACTTGCGGCCAGCATCGGCCAATAGAAAGACTCCCACCCAGTGTGGTTAGTAGGAGTCATCAGCGCGGCTTTCATTCAAGCCGGCAGTTCAGGCGAACTCCATCGCCCTATGTTTGATCTTAAATTAGATTGCGCAAAGGTGAGTGTCAAGCTCGCTGCGGTTGTCTTTTCCTCGTCGACAATACGACAGGAGCCAGACCGCTTACCGGTCCGGCTCCCAGACGCAATTACATGGGCTTTGCCAAAAAATTACCAAAAACCGTTACCCAATCGCTTGCGGCTTAGCGCGATTTTCTGGCAGAGCCATTACGTGGGGAACGCTTGAACGATAGCGTCTCCGCAATCGTCCTACCAAATCTTCAGCTTCCAACCTAAGACAAAACCCAGGCCAAAGCACCACAGCGCCGCCGATTCCGGATTGTCGCGAGCATATTCCCGCAGATACTGGATCATATCGCGGCCCATTTCCGCCGGCTCAATCTCGCGCAAATCCTCTTGCAGCCGTTGAACGCTCTTTCGCGTCGATGTCTGAGTAGTAGCCATCGTAAGATTCTCCTTAGCTGAGGTAGTAATTCTCTTTCCCTTAACGCGGATTCGACGGCGAATCCACCCGATCTGATCTATTGAAGTCGGCCTGGGCCGCTGGTCGATTGCGCAAGCTCGATTTGAGCCAGGCAATATTCCGACTCAACTCTTCACGCGAGCGATCGAGGGCGCTTATGCCCGATTGCCATTGTCGCCACGCCGCCGCCAGAATACCTCCTCCCAATGCCACACCGACCACAGCGGTAACAAGGTCGGCAGTTGATTTATCCCATTCAAGCTCTTCCACCAGTAACTCCGCCAACGCGAATAGCCCAACCGAGATCGCACTTAGCAAAAAACTGGCGCCCGCAACGGTCAACACGAAGGCCCCGCGCGCATTCAAGCTCGTCCTTTTCACATCCAGCGCAAAAAGCTGGGCTTGTAATTCACCCAGCTCGATCACATCATGCGCAAGCCCCGAAAAGCTCGTCGCCACGTTGGGTTCGTTGTCTCGAACTCGACCGTTGGTGCTCATCGTCGTTTCACGATCCAAGCTAGCGCGATACCAGCGGCTGTCGCCGCCAGGATCGCTGTCTTCGGGTATTCTGCCAAAAACTTTTCGAAACTGTTTTCCATCGACTTGGCTCGAGCGCTCCAGTCCGTTTGCTCGCGGCTGGCGATCCCCTCTTGGGCTTCGCCTTGCGACCATATCGATTCCAGCCGATTATTGATGGGGGCAGGCATGCGTTTCATCCTCTACACATGAACGTCCGTGGGTTCGTCCGCCGCCGGTGACGGCGCTTCGCGAGCGTCTTTCGCCTTTGCGGCCGCGTTGGTTGCCACCGTCGTCAATTGATCGACGATGTAATTCATTCCCGCCTTTGCCGCCCAAGTCAGTCCCATTACTGCCAGCGTTTTCACCATGCCCGGCGGTTCTTCCGCCTTCATCGTACTCGCGTTCAACTGGTTCTTCCGAAGCAGCTCCGCGAGCTCCTCCATATTGGCTGGGGGGGCCGGCTTCTTCTTCGGAATCAGCATGTAGCCGACCCCTGCCGCCACGGCCAACGTGGCCCAGGGAAACTTCTTCATATAATACGATGGCGACGTCATCGCCTTCGCACTACGGCTTACGTCTTGCACGTCATGCGTCAACTCG
>CAZGMU010000289.1:0-6578 GCA_964526975.1 uncultured Planctomycetaceae bacterium | reverse complement strand
GGTTTTCGGGCCTTTCGTGAATTTCGTGGTTCGGAAATGTGCAAAACTCGAACTAGGTGCCTATTGGTCGCTGCGTGGGCGTAGATACACCACGCGAAGCGAGAGGGCTGCATTGGATTAATCAGATGCCTGAAATCGTCTGGCGCAGACAACAGAAGATCGGTCATAGGATAGGTCGCATGGCTCGCTTTCTATTCGTTTTTGCGCTATGGATCATTATATCGGCTCTTTCAACGCCGGGCCGGGCGGCCGACGCCCCTGCTCCGCGTCCACGAGCGAGAGAACTACACATCGAGCCCGGAGTGTTCTCGGCAGGGCCACGAAACGCCATTACCGATGTGGCGGGCGTGCGTGTGGGGCACTTTACTCTCATCCGCGGCGACAACGTCCGTACCGGCGTAACGGCGATTTTGCCTCACGACGGAAACTTGTTTCAGCAAAAAGTGCCTGCCGCGGTCTTCGTCGGCAATGCGTTTGGCAAGTTGGCTGGCAGCACGCAGGTAAACGAGCTAGGCACGCTGGAAACTCCGATTGTGCTGACCAACACGCTGGCTGTCGGCATTGCCGTTGACGCGGTAGTCGGTTACACGCTGTCGCAACAAGGAAATGAAAAGGTTCGGTCGGTCAATGCGCTTGTGGGCGAGACCAACGACGGCGGGCTGAATGACATTCGCACACGCTCGATCACGGCCGAACATGTGCTGTCGGCGATCACGAGCGCGCGGAGTGGTGAGGTGGCCGAAGGATGTGTCGGTGCAGGCACTGGCTGTGAGGCCTTCCATTACAAAGGAGGTATTGGGACATCGTCACGTAAGTTGCCAACGAAGTTTGGCGGATGGACGCTGGGCGTGCTAGTGCAGGCCAATTTTGGAGGCGTGTTGACGATCGACGGATTGCCGATCGGCAAGCGCTTGCAGAACCATCCCTTCGCCGCGCTCGATGCGAGTGAGCCGAAGCGCAATACTGCTGATGGTTCCTGCATGATTGTTGTCGCAACAGATGCTCCGCTGTCGTCGAATGACCTGCGCCGCCTGGCGGCGCGTGCGGTTTTTGGCCTCGCGCGTACTGGCTCCTCCTTCAGCAATGGCAGTGGTGATTACGCGATTGCGTTTTCGACAGCGCCGGACCTAAGAGTAGCCCATGGGGCCAAGGCACCTGAAACAACAAAACATCGAACCCTTTCGGGTGACGCACTCACTCCATTGTTTCAAGCGGCATTGGAGACGACCGAAGAAGCGGTCTACAATGCACTGTTGCGTGCCACCACGATGAGCGGCTCTGGTCGAACTGTAGAAGCAATTCCAGTCGACCAACTACGGCAATTATTAAAATCGCGCGAAGCAGAATAGCAGGCAAAAAACTTGAGCAATTACCCTTTCCGGCACGAACGCGACAGTGTTGACTTTGCCAGACGGTGATACCGTTTGATTGTAGGACGGACAATCCTGTCCGTCGCCATTCGGGTTTCGACGGACAGGATTGTCCGTCCTACAGGCGACTCGGCTTGCGAAACTAATCACAAATGGCATCACTACCCTTTGCCAATTGCGGTTGAAACCGACACAACTCCTGATACGATGAAGGCTTCAGTTAGTTATTCGGAGGGTAAGCGAATGGCTAGCGGCCACACTGGAAATGTGGTGCCGGGAAACCGGTTGCGAGTTCGAGTCTCGTGCCCTCCGCTTGTGTGACGGCGATCGCCCGATCGGGATGCCGTTAAAACGCGTATCTTACTTCCACCTGCCGATGCTCGATCGGCGGAATCGCCAGCGGCTCGATGATCGGCTGGTTGTGAACAACGCACTCGCCCCAGGACGGGATTGCGTCGGTCTCGTAAAACTTCTCCACATACCGCCAGTCGGTTGCGACGAAGTCGCCGTACCATTGATCGAGATCACACACGCCGATTTCACGCAGCAATTGCATGCCGAAGCGGGCTGCCTCGTATTCATAGGCTTGCAGTGTGCGCATGAATGCGGCCTTGTCGGTTGTATCTTGTAGTGCGGTCAACTTGCTCGCGAGCGACGGGGCGGTCCACTGTACGCTGTGTCCAAACAAATGCAGCAAGATAAAGCACTGCATCTCGAAGTCGACGTCTGGATCGATCGAAATTCGCAGGCCGTCGAAGATGCCGGTTCGCGGCGGTTCGAGGTCGCGGTATTCGATAATGAAGCCGTACTTCACGATCGCCGACGTGGCCTTGAACCACAGGTTGATGAGGGAGCCCGATTGCGCTCTCCGCTGCCCGACCAATTCATGCCCAGCCAGTTGCTGATCCATTGCAAGTCTCCATGAGCACGCCTGTTGAACCAACTACGACCGAAAATACATTCCACTTGCGTTACCCACATTTACCCATCTGGCAACGTCGGGATATTGTTTCCACTGCGCGCCTTGGCCTGCAACAGGGCAATGCCTCCGCCGGCGATCGCGCCGAACAGGTGTCCCTCCCAACTAACCTGTGATCCCCACGCAGGCAACACACCGGTCGCAAGTGTGCCACCATAGAGGAAGCCAACGAGAATCGCAATCAGCAACGGCACGAGCCGCCCCTCGCGAATGCCAGACACGATCAAATAAGCGATCAAACCATAGATCAAGCCGCTCGCGCCGATGTGCGTGGCTGGTCGGCCAAACATCCACAGCAGCAAGCCGCCGACGAACACGATCGATGCAACAACGAGCCAAGAATCTGCCCGCGCCCCGGCGAGCAGAACAAGCAACAAGGCGAGAGGGACGGTGTTGCTCATCAGATGGGCCAAATTCCCGTGGAGGAAGGGCGCGGTGGGAATGCCAACAAGCCCGCGCATTGTTCGCGGTGTAATGCCGTAGGCTTCGAGCTGAAACGGCAACAGATGACCAACGACAAACACGCCCCAGATTGTACCCACGAACAGAAGCACACCGGTGAGTTCCTCGCGTATCGAGTGCTTGGGCATCTGAATCTTTCCAACTCGTTAAAAGGAAAAGGCAAATATGGGAATATTTGGATGCCGGAAGCGAATACAACTCAACAGCCAAGTTTTCACATCTTGCTACTCGACGAATTGACAGTTCACTGGTTTCCACGTTATACCAAAAGACCCCCAATCGCGGTGGTGGCGCTCTTAGCGAGCAGTAAAAATACCGCAATTTGTGGTTCCTTTTCCAGCATGAGGTCATGCCATGATCGTCGGCAAGTTTTGGCGAGCATTTCGGGCGCAGATCAACAAGATCGCCAATTTCTTTTGGACCGCCGATCCAATCGCCCAGATGCAATATGAGTACGACAACGCTGTCGAGCAGCTCAAGACGGGGCGGGAAGGATTGGAGCAATACCGGGGGCTAGTTGAGCGCGTAAGCCGACAGGTGACTGCCAACAGACAGCATGTCACGATGCTCGAGGCCAAGATCAAGAGCTATCTACAGGCTGGCGATCGCGATTCGGCTGCCAAGTATGCCTTGGAATTGCAGAAAGCCAAGCAAGAGCTGGGCGAGAACGAAAGCCAGCTCAAAATGCACGAAGAGGCCTATAACAACAACGTCACGAAGATCAAGCATGCGATGAGCAAGCTTGCTGACGTCAAGGAAAAGATTATCAAGTACGACGCGGAGCTTAAAATGAGCCGCGCCGAAGCCGAGATGGCCAAGCTAGCCACGGAGTTCGACTTCAACATCACGACCGATTTCGGACAGATCGAAGACGTGATCCAAGACAAGATTGGTCTCAATCGGGCCAAGGCTCGCGTGGCGGCCGATCTGTCGAACGAGGGGATCGTCGATATCAAGCGCGAGCAAGCCATGGAGCAGGTCATGGCCGATCAGGCCCTGCGCGATTTCGAAGTGCAAATGGGGCTCGTGACGCCTGAGACGGCGAAAGTGACCGAAGCGGCCAAAGAGTTGGGGCCTGCGTCTAAGACTAAAGTTTCCGACGGCTAGTTACGAACCTACTTCCTTGTCGAAATACATGGCGCAATCGAGCGTTCCCATCGCTGAAGAGAGGTCGCCCGCCTTGGCGCAACCGCCGGGCCCCTTGCCCAATTGGTATCCGGCCTGGGCGGCCCAATTAGCCAACCAGTATTTCGCGGGCACGACATGTGTATTCGTACTGCACGGCAACGTACATGATCTGGTGCGGGTGTCCGACGAAGACGGCGACCGTTATTGCAGCCTCAGCGAATTTCTCGTCAGCCAAGTGTTTGGTCGCTGGGATTTGGTCCTTGGGTACGACTTGAGTCGCGGTCTGCGAGCACTTGCCGGCGACGACCCCGATCGGCTGCGCGCGATGTCGCAATACCTAGTCGGTCGCTGGGGCGAACCAGCTACCTGGCCGCGCGATCCTGAGAAGGCGCTGCTCGGATTGGATGCGTTCGTTGAACGTAACCTGCTGGAAGAGCCAGCCAATCGTAAGAGCGTCGCGTTCATCTTCGACTACGCCCAGTTTCTCGTGCCGACGAGTGACCTCGACAGCCTGGCGCAAGGGCGCGCGGCCCGACTGGTACGGTTTCTGTCATGGGCACAGAACCCGCTGCTCAAGCGAGTGAACATCGCGTTCGTACTCGTGGTCGACAAGCTGGTGGAGCTTAACGAACGATTGGTGCAGAGCCCGCATGTCGCGACGATTGAAATTCCGTTGCCGGATGAAAAAGAACGGGAGCAATTTATTCCTGTGGCCGCGGGGGGCGATGCCTCGAAGGTTGGCGATTTCACTACGCCACAGTTGGCCAAGGTCTCGAACGGCCTGACGCTCACGAACTTGAACGTCGTGATCACGCAGGCTGCGCGCCACGGCAAGCGGCTCGATTCACAGCAGTTCCGGCAACTTAAGAAGTCGATGATCGAACGGCAATGCCAAGGACTCGTGGAAATCATCGAGCCGAAGCACAAGCTGGAGCTGGTGGTTGGCCTGGACGCAGCGAAGGATCGCTTGCAGCAAGACGCCAAGTGGATCAGCGAAGGGCAACTTGCCTCGGCGCCGATGGGTTACCTAATCTGCGGACCGGTTGGGACTGGTAAAACATTTCTGGCCGAGTGCTACGCAGGGTCGATCGGTATCCCGTGTGTCGTATTGCGAAACTTCCGGTCGAAGTATGTCGGTGAAACGGAAGGCAACCTGGAGCTTGTGCTCGGCGTATTGCGGTCGCTGGGACCGGTCGTTGTGATCGTGGATGAGGCCGATGCGGCGCTGGGCAATCGGCAGGCGTCGGGCGATTCGGGGACGTCGGCCCGCGTGTTCTCGATGATCGCGGCCCAAATGGGCGACACACGATATCGTGGGCAGATCATTTGGATGCTGCTGACGAGCCGGCCCGATTTACTCCCGATCGATCTCAAGCGGCAGGGGCGGGCCGAAGTGCATATTCCGTTATTTTATCCCATCAAGGCGGAAGACATCGCGCAGATGCTCCGAATGATGGCCAAGAAAAACAAAGTGCAACTGGCCGATGATGCGATCCCGGAGGTCGATCCGGCGCGGCGACTATCTGGCGCGGACCTGGAGAGCATCGTCATTGGCTCGCGGCGATTAGCGCTCGCGGCCGGTCGCGACAGCGTGGAACGAGCCGACCTGGAACAAACACTGGCTGAATTCATCCCCTCGGCCCAAGGCTTGGAAAAGGAATTGCAAGAGTTGGCGGCCGTGCTGGAATGCACGCAGCGCAGCTTTCTGCCGCCCGAGTGGCAGGAAAAGGTCGCCGAGCCCGGCGGCCGGGCCCATTTGCAGGAGCGAATGGTCGCGATTCGCCAGCTTCTGGAAGAAATGGGATAGGCAATAAACGGAACTGGAAACGAATTCATTGCAGTAACAGGAAAGGTACGACAGGTGGCAGCCAACACGAAATCAGCCTGGTTTGACGAAGCTTCGAACGAGCCGGTCATCGCCGAGCACGCGAAGCGTCTCGATTCGTTCCTCGCCGCGATCGCCGACGGCAAAGTGACCGATGACGAAGTGAAGTCGCAAGAGGAGCGCATCGTGAAGTTGATGAAAGAACTGGAGCCGAAGCTGGGCCCCGAGTTACACGAACTTGTCACCCAGTTGTTGTGCGAGGTGACAGCCTACGACATGATGCAGTCGCTCAATATGATGCAAAGCGCACGCCCCGCGACTAAGTTTCGCGGGTGATGTGCGGCGGCGCTCGGACAACGCTGGCGAATCGAATCTGATCTTCAATCTCTAATCTGGAGCATGATCTAGCATGAACGGTCAACCCAAAGCACCCTTCTATGCGGCGGTTTTTTTAGTCGTGGCTGGGCTGTTGGCCTTTGCCGTCTACCGGGCCGACATCTTGGCTCCAAAGGGAAAGGTCCACGAAGGGGCCGGCACGATCGATCCCGGTGCGCTGAACCAAACGGCGGAAGATAAGGATTCGGATGCCGTTACGACGGTGAAAGAGTACTCGTTTAAGCCCGCCGAACGCTTGCCAGAGGTGAAGGGAACGTCTGCGTACAAACCGCTAAGCGATAACACAGTACGGTTCGCCCTCAATGTTTGGGCGGGCTGGGGACCGATCATCCTGGCGAACGATGGCTTCAAACCGGGCAAGGTATGGAAAACGGCCAAGGGCGAGGAGTTTCACGTTGAGCTAGTGCTCATCGATAAC
>CAZGMU010000288.1:4367-6614 GCA_964526975.1 uncultured Planctomycetaceae bacterium | reverse complement strand
CGCCGAATAGCGAGCCGCCTAAGTTGATTCCCGTGAGATCGTGCGCCTGGTAGCTGGCGGTCGCGTAGAGTTGGGCCGACGTGAAGTCCGTCGTGTACCCAAAGTCCGCCCCGCGCACGTCCGCGCCGGTGAAATCGGCACCGGTCAGCGTGGCGTCGTAGAAGCCCGCATTGGCGAGGTTCTGCCCGGTGAAGCTCCAGCCGCTCAGGTTGTTGCTGCCTAACCCGATCCCGGTAAGGTCGTGTGCCTGGTAGCTGGCGGTCGCGTAGAGTTGGGCCGACGTGAAGCCCCGAGACGTCGTGGAGCTAAAGTACGCCCCACGCACCTCCGCGTCGGTGAAGTCGGCGCCGGTCAGCGTGGTGAAGGAGAAGCTCGCATTGGTGAGGTTCGCATGACTGAGGTCGGCGCCGGTCAATGTGGCGGCGTAGAAGCTCGCGTTGGCGAGGTTCTGGCCGATCAAATACGCCTTGGTCAGATTGCGATACGCAAGGCTAGCCCTCGGCACGGCGTTGACGCCCGCGCCGCCGGGGGCGAGCGTCGTGCTTTGTTGCTTTCCTTGGCTGGGGTCGGCAGGGTTGACGTATTCCCACTGATAAATATCGGCCCGAGCGGCCCCCAGGGCAGCGAACGAACAGCAGTATAAGACCGTCAACAATACGACAGCGCGGCGGCAGCGAGTTTCTGGCTTCATAGCAGCACTACAAAGGTGGAGTGATAAAAAGGTGTCAGGTCAATTTGTGCGGGTCAGTTCCGGCCGAAACAGCCGGGCTATCTAACCAATCCATTTCGGGTCGTGAAAAACGGGCCGGACTCGCCGGGCTTTTGGGCTCGAAGTTTCGGCGTAAGCGTCGGCCGGCGGCGAAAGGGAGCAGCGCGGCGAGTAGTATGATCGCCGCCGGCTCGGGGACGGCCGCGGCCTGCCCGGCGACGGTCCCTGCCCCGGGGGCCGTCGCGCCGAAGTTGGCGCGCCAGTCGTCGTAGTCGTCTGGCGTGTAGAGAGTGTCCAGGCCTTTGCGCCATACGACGTAGTCGGCAGCGTCGACTTTGCCGTCGGTATTGAAGTCGCCGGGCAGGCCGTCCTCCACAGGTACGGTCAGCAGCAGGTTGTGGCCGCCTCCCGCGACGGTTTGCGTAACGGCCTTGCCCGCCAGGTTCGTCGTGATAATCGGCGTGGCGATGAGTGTATTGCCGGCCGTGGTGCCGAGGCCGGTTCGGCCTTCGTAATTCGCGCCGAAGGAGAAGACGGTGCCGTCGTCGGCAAGCAAGAGGCTGTGATAACTTCCCGCGGCGATTTGCGTGATCGTCTTGCCCGCCAGGTTCGTTGCGACAATCGGTGTGGCGATCGTTATATTGCCTCCATTGGAATTATGGCCGGTTTGACTTACAAGAAAATTCGAGCCGAAGGAAAAGACGGTTCCGTCGGACGCCAGCAGCAGGCTATGGTCATCGCCCGCGGCGATTTGCGTGATCGTCTTGCCCGCTAGGTTCGTCGTGACAATCGGCGTAGCGATCAGTGTATTACCCCAATCGGAATTCAAACCGGTTTGGCCGCCGATGTAGGTCCAGAACGGATATTCCCAACCGTTTAATCCGAAGGAAAAGACGGTCCCATCGGACGCCAGGAGCAGGCTGTGGTCGCCGCCCGCGGCGATTTGCGTGATCGTCTTGTCCGCCAGGTTCGCTGTGTTGATCGGCGTAGCGATCAGCGTATTTCCGCTTGCGGTGTTCAGACCGGTTTGGCCGTATTCATTCGAGCCGAAGGAAAAGACCGTTCCGTCGGACGCCAGTAGCAGGCTGTAGTTGCCACCTGCGGCAATTTGCGTGATCGTCTTACCCGTCAGGTTCGTCGTGTTGATCGGCGTGGCGATCGGCGTATTCCCGTTTGTGGTATTCAGGCCGGTTTGGCCGTAGTAATTATCACCGAAGGAAAAGACGGTTCCGTCGGACGCCAGCAGCAGACTGTGCTCGCCCGGGACTGCGGCCCCGAGTTGGGCGCGCCCGCCGCCCGTGGCGACTTGCGTGATTGTCTTGCCCGCCAGGTTCGTCGTATCGATCGGCGTGGCGATCAGTGTATTGCCGCTTGTGGTGTTCAGGCCGGTTTTGCCGCTACTATTCGAGCCGAAGGAAAAGACGGTTCCGTCGGACGCCAGCAGCAGGCTGTAAGAGTCTCCCGCGGCGACTTGCGTAATTGTCTTGCCCGCTAGGTTCGTCATGTCGATCGGCGTGGCGATCGGCGTGTCGCCGCTT
>CAZGMU010000288.1:0-4357 GCA_964526975.1 uncultured Planctomycetaceae bacterium | reverse complement strand
TTCAGGCCGGTTTGGCCGTAGAAGTTGGCGCCGAAGGAGAACACTTCGGAATCGGCGACGGCCGTTTCGCAAGCTCCCAGGACCACCGCCAGTGCGGCGGCGACAATCACTCGGCGAAAATTTGTAAACAAAATGTTCCTCTCAAGTGCAGTTCTCATCGGTAGCAAGTCTTTCTTGGTCAAAGTGAGTAAGTAAGCGTGGTCAGGCTTTCCGCGAGCGATGGGCCGCTGTGACGGCGAAAGGGAGCAGCGCGGCGAGTAGTATGATCGCCGCCGGCTCGGGGACGGCCGCGGCCTGCCCGGCGACGGTCCCTGCCCCGGGGGCCGTCGCGCCGAAGTTGGCGCGCCAGTCGTCGTAGTCGTCTGGCGTGTAGAGAGTGTCCAGGCCTTTGCGCCATACGACGTAGTCGGCAGCGTCGACTTTGCCGTCGGTATTGAAGTCGCCGGGCAGGGTGGCGGCGCTCACCGACAGGATGCCGTTTGTGTAGAGCTGGGCGGTGTTCCAGGCGCGTCCCGAGGGCAAAGTGGGAAGTTGTAGCGTGCCGAATGTGCCAGTGAGCGTTCCGGTCCAATCGAGCATATCGAAGCTGTTGCCGATCTCCGGCGTAAAAGCGAGCAACGATACTTGAAGCGTCCCGTTGAGCGCAACGTCGCCGTCGACGACAAGGCGGTCGTACTCGTTGGTGAGCAGGCCGGCGATGTCCATCGCCAGCTTGCCGCCGGCTTGCTGCGTGTAGTCACCTTCGATGGTGAGCAGGCCGGGGGAATTGCCGGGGCTGACGAGGCCGGCGTTCTCGACGGCGCCGATGACCGTGCCTCCGCCGCCGGCCAATGTTCCGCCGGCATGAATCAGGAGCTTGTCCCCTACCGTTACCGTGCCGCCGTCGGCCACGGTCAACGTCCCCTGAGCCGTGGTAGCGCCCGCCGCATTGCCGGCGAGGGTGAGTCTTTCGGCGACGTTCAATTCGCCGTTACCATAGTAGCCGACAGAAAAGTAACTGTTATTTGCAGCCCAAGTCGAGTTAGTTCCCGTAATCCTGACCTTTGCATCCCCACCCAATCCAATGACGGCTCGTGCATTGCTTACTACGGCGCCCCCATGTTCAACAATTACATCGGCATGTGGTCCACTGGATGAACCAAGTTCAGCATTCCAAAAACTGACGCTACCGCCGTCTGTAACGATCAGCTTGCCGTTACCATTGACATAGAGATCGGCCTCTTCCCATATAACATTTTCGACGATGTTCCATGTTGAGCCGCTTCCGGTCACGGTAACCTTACCCTCCGAGCCGTCTGCACCGCCAATGAGGGCGGCCGCGCTTTCAATCGCGCCGCCGTCCGCGATGGTCAGTTCACCGCTGCCGGCATGGCCGATACGCATGAAACCGGCGTTATGCCACGACGAGTCGCTTCCCGTCACGGTGACCGTGCCATGCGAACCTACTTCTGCGCCAATGAAGGTATGTGTATTGGAAGTAACCTGACCGCCGTTTTCGATGCGCAAGGCGCCAGTCCCGCTTTTGCCGATCGTGAGATCGCTACTGACGGATAATTCGGAGTCAGTTCCGCTGACCTCGATCGTTCCCGCCCCAGCGCTCTGCCCCACGACGACGTTGGAGGCGGCAATGACGCCGCCGTTGCTAATCGTGACGTCGGCCGTTCCGTTATAGCCGACGAAGATCGTGCCGTTGGAATCCCAGCGCGAACCCGTGCCCGAGACGGTCACTTCGTTCGACGTGCCGAAACCTGTAGAATTCCCGAGGAGGTCGCTGCCGCCCGAATGAAGCGTGCCGCCGCTTAAGATTTCGAGCTCGCTGTTGACGCCATTCATCGAAACATAGCCAACGACGACATTTCCACCGTTGGAAATCGTCACGACGCCCTGGCTGCCGAAGCTGAATAATAAGCCCCATGTCGCGTCAACATGGCCGCCGTCGTCAACCGTTAATCGACCGCTGCCAATACTATCCACGTTGATGTCGCCGAGGGTTCGCAGGTAAGCGTCGGGGCCGACGACTTCCAGCAAGCCGTTGCCAAAGACGTCCATCCATCCATCCTTCACTTCCAGCGTGCCGTCCGTAACCTTTAAGGCGCCGCTTACAGCAGCCACTCCGTTTTCCATCTTGATTTCATAGGTATGGCCGTTAAGGTCGAACGTCACCTCATCGGGCACAACGAGCCCGTCGTTCGTCGCGTCGGCCGAGAAGTCGACGGTATAGGGGGCAACGCCGCCGAGATCGAACCAAGCTTGCTGTTCCGGACCAGGCACGGAGTTGGACCAATTCGACGGGTCGTGAAAGCTCCCGCCCGCTGGGTTCACCCAATAGTGGTCATAGACATCTGGTCCTGGAATCGCATTGCCGGTAACGAGCACGTTGTCGATCCAAACGTTTGCCGTTAGAGGGTATTGGAGACCTGGAGCCGAACTCTCCTTATACACCAATCGCAACGACACGGACGCTTGGTCATGCAACGCTTCCACATCTGAAAGGTCCATGCTGTATTGCGAGGCGGTCACGGGAGTCGTCGAGTTCCATGTCGCCGACTCCACGGCGTAGGAGGAGCCCAATGGCTCGTACAAGTCGCCGTCGAGGCTATACCATGCCTGAAAAATTTGCGGGACAGACCATGATTGCGCCTGATCCCAGGAAAACGTGAGGTTCTCGTAGCCCAGCGTGGAGAAATCGAATTGCAGATAGCCGCCGAAACTCCACTGGTTCGACCGCAAGGAACGTACGGTGCCGTTGCCAACCGCGCCTCCCCACTGTGTGAAAGGCGACGGATGGAAACCAGTAAACTCCCCCGCTCCGTCGTCGGCGGAAAGCGAACCGAACGCAGAACCAGTTGCCAAAGTTACGGGCGGAAGCGTGTCGAACGTCCATTGAGCGATCGTTTCGGCCGCTTGGGTAGACACGGGAAAGCTGAGAGCTAATCCGAGCAGCGCCGTTAGTAGTGGCGCGAGCTGCGAATAGCGTGGTTGGCCGGTCATCATCGAATGAGTCCTTGCTTGTGGAGGAGAGTTTCTTCGTCTCTAGCGTCAAGCGTCCTGGCCGTTTCACTTGGAATTCAACGCAGGTGGGCGCCGTTTCCGCGGCAAGACGAACGACGCGAACGGAACCAGCAGCGCGAGCGCGAAGCCCGTCGGCTCGGGGACCGTCAGGATTTGCATCGAGTTGAAAAAGACGTCGCGGGCGCTGCCGGGGCCGGCATTGAAGTTGAACAGATTGACGCCGCGCACGCCGCTGCCGGCTGGTCCGCCGAGCGCCACGATGGCGGAAGCTTGGAGACCGTCGCGCCGGAGGGCGACGATTTGGATGCTGTCGCCGTCGTCGAGGGGCGTGAAGGAGAGTCGCATTCCCTCGTCGCCGTACGACAGGGGAAAATAGCCAAGAACATTGCCTACTGCAAAATAGTAGCCATAGGATCCGTAGTAGTAGAATGTGAGTCGCTCGGCGCCAGCCGAGTTGAGCAGCGACAGGCCGACGTAACCGCCGTAGTCGACGTAGCCGTGGTCGAAGTCGATGGAGAACGTACTGCCGACGGCCAGGTCGTTGAGGAAATAACGCAGCATCCGCGATTGATTGCCGCTATTGGCGTAGAGGCCCCACGCATAGCTGCCGACGTCGATGTCGCGGTCGTTCGCCAATCCCCCAATGGAGCCGTCATCCCTGCCATCGCCGTTGATCGTCGACGAATAACGGAAGAACCCATTCCGGTTGTTGTCGGTGCTGGTCAGGCTCAAGGCCCAAGGGGCGAAACCATAACCGCCATTGTCCTCGGCCTGCAGGCCGTTGGAGTAGGCAGCTTGGTTGGCGTCGTCGAAAGCAATGGTTGCCTCGGCGTGGCCGGAGCGAGCCAGTCCGACAAAAACAACGCAGATCGCTGAAATGCACAGCCGAGACGTTTTATTGAATAAGTCGTGGCAGAACATCAGTGGTTATCTCCAAGGCGCGTTCCTTGACAGCGATGGTGGTCAGCAGCAGGAAGTTAATCTGGATTGCGAGTATCGACAGTCGGCTCATCGGTGGCATCCTCACGGTTGATTGATAACGATATGAGAGTAGCTCACACCATAAATCACGGGCAGTGACAATTGGTCGTATTTTACTCGAAACCGAACCATTGCCGCCTGTCAGCACTTTTGTCGACAGGTACACCACCCCACCCTGTGTGAAATCGCCAGGATCTGGAGCAGCAAATCCCTGCGCGAATTGGCCCCTGCCTTGTCACAAATGCGTTTTTGTTGCGTGCGGATCGTTGCGATCGAAATGTGCAAGGCCGAAGAAATTTCTCGCAACGTTGCCCCCTTCAGCAACAGTTCCAAGATGTCTGCCTGTCGCGAAGACAGGTCCATT
>CAZGMU010000287.1:0-6649 GCA_964526975.1 uncultured Planctomycetaceae bacterium | reverse complement strand
TGGCCCACTACGCCGGCCTCGTCGCCGCCGGGCTTCACAACAACCCCGTGCCGGTGGCCGACTTCGTCACCTCGACGACGCACAAAACCCTCCGCGGTCCGCGCGCCGGTCTGTGCCTTGCCAAGGAAGAGTACGGCAAAACGATCAACAGCCGCGTCTTCCCCGGCATCCAGGGCGGGCCGCTGATGCACGTCGTCGCTGGCAAAGCGATCTGCTTTGCCGAAGCGATGCAGCCCGAGTTCAAGAAGTACGGCCAGCAAGTCATCGACAACGCCAAGACGCTGGCCGAGGTGCTGCTCGCTGGTGGCCTCAAGCTCGTCAGTGGCGGCACCGACAATCACTTGCTACTGGTCGACGTCACGCCGCTCGGCATCGGCGGCAAAGTGGCCGAACACGCCCTCGACCACTGCGGCATCACCGTCAATAAAAACATGATCCCGTTCGACGAGCGCAAACCAGTCGACCCCTCCGGCGTCCGCGTCGGCACACCCGCCCTCACCACCCGCGGCATGGGCACCGCCGAAATGAAAACCATCGGCAAATGGATGCTCGACGCACTCCGCGCCCCAGAAGACGAAGCCATCCTCAGCCGCATCCGCAGCGAGATCAAAACACTCTGCAAACAATTCCCAGTGCCCGCCGCGGCGCTCGATCAATAGCAAGAAGAATAACCACAGAGACACGGAGGGCACTGAGAAGAAATACAGAGGAGAAACCGCTGATCTACGCTAATCGTCACTCATGAAGAGATGGACTATTCCTTCTCTGCCTATCGATTGAAATCTTATTAGCGGAGATTAGTGGTCTTTCTTCCCTTTCGCCTTCTCCGTGGCCTCTGTGTCTCTGTGGTAAATCCGAAATTCATCATGGAAAAAGGTAAAGAAAAAAGTCGCATCCTCATCGCCGACGACAACGAGCCCAACGTCGAGCTACTCGAGGCTTACCTCGCTGGTCTTGACGTCGATACGGCCGTCGCTGTCGATGGGCAGGATACGCTCATCAAAGTCGCCGAGTTCAAGCCGCATCTGATTCTGCTCGATATCATGATGCCCAAGCTCAGCGGCTTCGAAGTGTGCAAGAAGCTCAAAGGCGACCCGGCCACCAGTCACATCATGATCCTCATGGTTACCGCCCTCAACGAGCTGGGCGACATCGAGCGGGCTGTCCAGGCCGGCACCGACGACTTCCTCTCGAAGCCGGTCAACAAGGCCGAGCTTCTCAAGCGGGTCGACAACATGCTCAAGCTCCACCACGTGACCGACGAAGTGGAACGCCTGCGCCAGTACATCGAGCGAATGGAAAGCCGCGGCTAAGCAGAACAACCGTTTTCAGACATTCGCCTGCGTCGTTTTGAGCGAAGCGAAGAATTTAGCATGCTGTCAGAGCGCGTGGTCTGTTTCGTTCCAAGCGGCAGTCGCCGTCAAATACTCTGTCTAAAATTTCTGCCCGGCGATAAGATATACATGGCTCATCGCTTTTGCGAGGTTTACCATGTCATGCCCGGCGTCTCGATATTTTGGCCAATGTAACGGCATCTCGCTGATGCTTGCCGCCGTCGTGGCATTCGCCTGCATTCGGCAATCTGCCTTGGCCGACGAACGTCTCGACCGATCGGCCAGCAGTGGCGTCGCCAAGACCGACGTAGCACGGCCAGCCCCGGTCGCCTCGACTGCCAAATCCACCAAAGAGCGTATCCAGCAGCTCATTGGCGACTTGGGCAGTCCTCACTACACAACCCGCCGCGCCGCGGCCAACGAGCTTCGCCAAATCGGCGCCGATGCGTTCGACCTGCTCGATGTCGCGACCAATAGCGCCGATCCGGAGGTCGCCTCCAGCGCCAACTATTTGTTGAGGCAAGTCCCGATCCGCTGGGTTCAGCCCGATGACCATCCCCTTGTGCGCTCGGCGATGCGCAACTTCAACCAGCAGGCCGATGCGCGCCGTTTGCTGCGTGTCGAAAGCCTGGATCAGCTTTCCGGCGGGAAAGGCCTTGCCGCGCTCTGCCGTATCGTGCGCTACGATCGCTCTCCATTGGTTTCGCGGCTGGCCGCCGTCGCGATTATTCGCCCCTCGGAAAGATCGAAAGGCCAGCAGCGTGTCGACACGGCGATCATCGAGCGCGAGTTGGGCGCGAGCACTCGTATGCCAGCCCAGTGGCTGCGCCAGCTCGTGATCCAGCAGCGCGATCCGGCCTCCTCGGTCGCCGGTTGGAGGCAGTTTATCGATCAGGAATCGGCTCAGCTTGGCAAAAACCTGGGCGACACATCGAGCGATGTGCTGTTAGGCCTGAATTGGAACATGGCGGACGTCTACCGCCAGATCGGCGATCAGCAAGCTCTCGGCAATGCGCGCGATCAGATGATCACCTACGCGGCCGAGGCTTCCGACAAGACTTTGGTCAGCCTGCTAGCTTGGATGACCGAGCATAAGTCATGGGACATGCTGGACGCTTTCATCGCCAAGCATCAGTCGCGCTTGGAGCAGAGCAAGAGCCCGCTTTACTATGCGGCATTGGCCCGCGCCGCCGAGGGGAAGAAAGACCAGGCCGAGGAGCTTGCTGCTAAGGCCGCCCTCTTCCCCTCGCAGGAAGGCACGCTCGAAGGACTCAGCATCGCCCGCGACCTGGAAGAGCGCTCGCAGTTCGAGTGGGCCGTCCGCGAGTATCGCCAAGCAATCGAAAAGCAGTCGCCGGACTCGATCGATAGTTTTCTCGGCCGTATCTGGCTGGCCAACCTGCTCCACGATTACGAGCACGAGAAAGAAGCCGCTGAAGCCTTGGAGCCGCTGGCGAAGGCGGTGCGCAGTGAGGGACGCCTGGCACAAGAATATCGGCGGCTGGCCAGAATCTACCACGACCAGATCGATTTCCCCACTCCGAGTGAGGTCGTAAGTCGTTATCGCTTCTATCTCGCCAGCCAGTATCAAGACGAAAAAGATTGGCAGCGTGCCCGTGGCGAATTGGAGTTGGCCATCGAGGCTGATCCCATGAATGCGGACGTGCTGATCGACATGTATCGCTTGCCGGAGACAGACGCGCAGTGGCGTAAAAACGTGCTCGCCCGCATTCACGATCTCTGCCAGACGTTCGAAAAGGACATCGAAAAGAATTCGTCCGACGCCACTGCCTACAATCAATGGGCCTGGCTTGTCTCGAATACCGAGGGTGACTACCAACAAGCGGTTCGCTATTCGCATCGCTCGCTCGAGCTCAACAAGCGCGGCGAATCGGGCGCCGCCAGCTTTCTCGACACGCTCGGCCGCTGCTACTACGCCGTCGGAGACTATGAGAATGCCGTGAAGTACGAGCGCGAAGCGGTTGCCAAGGTCGGTTACTTGAAAGTCATGCAGCGCCAGTTGGCCGAGTTCGAAAAAGCACTGGCCGATAAAAAAGCCAACAACCCCGCCAACAACCCCGCCAACAAACCCAAGTAATTCTCCACTGCTCCCGAACGCCGCTCGCGGCTTAGCGCCTTCCACCGCATGAAAACCGCCCGCATCTCCACCGGCAAAATCGCCTATCTCGACCAAGGCACGGGCCAACCCGTCCTCCTCGTTCACGGCTTTCCATTGGATCACACCATGTGGAACGCCCAAATCGCTGCACTCACGCCACACGCCCGCGTGATCGCTCCCGACCTACGCGGCTTCGGCCGTTCGCCGCTCGGCCCCATCGATGCCAACGACGGCATCACCATGGAACGATATGCCGACGACCTGACCGAATTGCTCGACGCGCTCCAAATTGGCCCCGACCAACCCATCGTCTTCGCGGGCCTCTCCATGGGCGGCTACATCGCCTGGCAATTCGTACGAAAGTACGCAGATCGCCTCCGCGGATTCGTGCTGCTGGACACACGCAGCCTTGCCGATACCGACGAAGCCCGCGCTGGCCGAAGCAAAATGGCCGAAAAGGTCGCAGAGTGGGGCAGCGCCCGCGTAGCCGAAATGATGGGCCCCAAGCTGGCCGCGCAGAGCACGCACGAGCAGAAGCCAGAGGTAATCGCCGATCTCCGCCGCGTCGTATCCGGCACGGCGCCAGCCGCCATCGCCGCCGCTCAGCGCGGCCTGGCCGCCCGCCCCGACATGACCGACTTTCTGCCCAAGATCAGCGTTCCCACGCTCGTCATCGTCGGCGACCAGGACGCCATCAGCCCACCCGCCGAAATGCAAGCCATCGCCGCCGCAATCCCCAACGCCGATTATGTCGTCATTCCCAACTCAGGTCACATGACCACAATGGAAAATCCCGAAGCCGTCAACAAAGCCCTAACCAACTTCATCAACTCACTAAAATAGCCCCAATCCCCCCCAAACCAACCGCTTGCCCCTGGACTGGTCGCTTCAGCGACCAGTAAACACGCTCAACTTCTACTTCTTCGGCAACGTAAACACCGACTGGCTCTTCATGATCGCGTAATCATCCGGAAACGTATGAAATGCCTGCACCTTTAGGCTCCGATCACGCGACTCCAGATTGACATAGCTCAGCGCGCCCAGCCCAAACCGTCCGCTCGATTCGAAGCAGTGCAACAGTCCGTCGCGGGCCCCCACCTCGGTCAGTTCCTTCTGGTAGGTCCAGAAGCTTTCGCGCTCGACCGGCTCGAGCGAAAATTCCACCTGGTAATTGATTCCGCCACGGCATTCGAGCTCGTCCGAGCATTTGCCCTTGAGCAGATGCGACATTAGCCGCCGCCGTTGCGGCAGCGGATGTTGGGCCGAGGCGGCTACTTCCGCTAGCGTAATGCCGTCATACTGCCAGGTAACGACGTGCCCGGCATTCGTGATTTGCACGGTCGCCGTGTAGCCACCCCGCTCGATTTGCCGGCTGCGATGGACCTCAAATAGCTCGGGATGGAGCGATCGCCCATACAATTGAAAGACCAACTCGGCGATACGCGGACGAACGGATAACACGGAACCTATACCCCATAAAAAATGCGTGACGGCCGCAGCCGCCACGCTCGCATGTTTGCGAAGCTGATTCAATTATAGTCGCGCCGAAAAAAAGCAACAAAGCCGATTTCGCCAACTAGAATTTTGATCGAATTTCCGACTTGACTTTTGCAGACCGGCTGCCTGTGGCCAACCACTTCTCGCGAGTTCCCATGTCGTCGAAATTAATGGAAGCGTACGAGCGAATGCTCGCCGCGTTCGGCCCACAACACTGGTGGCCCGGCGACTCACCGTTCGAGATCATGGTCGGCGCGGTGCTCGTGCAAAACACGTCATGGCGAAATGTCGAACGCGCAATTCAAAATCTGCGCGATGCCGGCGTCATGGAGCCACACGCTCTCTACCAACTGTCGCCGACTGAATTGTCGGAGCTGATTCGCCCCGCCGGCTACTACCAACTGAAAACCAAACGCTTGCGAAATCTGCTGCGGTTCATCGTGGAAGAGCACGACGGTTCGCTCGAATCGATGTTCCAGGTCAGCTTATCGTCGCTTCGCGAAGAGCTACTACAGATCAACGGCATCGGCCCCGAAACGGCCGACGCGATCCTGCTCTACGCCGGCGGTTTGCCCACATTCGTCGTCGACACCTACACCTATCGCGTCCTTGCCCGCCACGGCTGGCTCGGCTACGACGCCTCGTACGACGACATGAAAGACTATTTCGAGTCGACTTTGCCTGCCGACGCACGGCTCTACAATGAATACCATGCGTTACTAGTCCGCGTCGGCAAAGACTACTGCAAACGCGCCACGCCAAACTGCGAGGCCTGCCCGTTAGCTCCCATGCTCCCCCACTCCGGAATCATTGAACCCTTCTAGCATCAAGCCTTTTCACTCCTCTTAGCGTCGGCGGCAACGTCGAATCCCAACCAGAAACATATAAACCTTCCTCAAAACCCATCCATGCCCGACCTCTTCTCCCAATCCGAAGCCACGAACCTCGAGCAGGTCCAACCCCTCGCCGCCCGCATGCGCCCAGCGTCGCTCGCCGAGTTCGTCGGTCAGCAGCATTTCCTCGGCGAAGGAAAGCTACTCTGGCGCATGCTGCAGGCCCGTCGCCTCGGCTCGGTCATTTTTTACGGTCCGCCGGGCGTGGGAAAAACCACACTCGCTCGTCTCCTGGCCGACGAAACCGACAGCCGCTTCCGCCAACTCAGCGCCGTGACCAGCGGAGTGAAGGATGTCCGCGAAGTTCTGGAAGAAGCTCGCGACGAAGCCTCCGCCAGTGGCCGCCCGACGCTGCTGATGATCGATGAAATCCACCGCTTCAACCGCGCACAGCAAGATGCGCTCCTGCCCGATGTAGAAGAAGGCATCGTGATTCTCGTCGGCATCACCACGTCGAACCCGTTCTTCGCCGTGAACGACGCCCTCATCAGCCGCAGCCGCGTATTCGAGTTTCAGCCACTCTCCGTGGACGAAATCAAAACGGTCGTCCGTCGCGCGCTCACCGACAAAACCCGCGGCCTCGGCCAATACGAAGCCACCATCGACGACGATGCACTCCAATTCCTTGCCGAAATCTCCGACGGCGACGCCCGCCGCGCGCTCGGCGCCCTGGAAGTAGCCGTCCTCTCCGCCCCCTCCCCTCACCGCTCGCGGCTTAGCGCACAAACCATCGCCGAAGCCGTCCAACGCAAAGCCATCCGCTACGACCCCACCGGCGACGACCACTACGACGCCGCCAGCGC
Organism: uncultured Planctomycetaceae bacterium; assembly: GCA_964526975.1. GTDB lineage: Bacteria > Planctomycetota > Planctomycetia > Pirellulales > Lacipirellulaceae > JABDGM01. The sequence continues at coordinate 3 of CAZGMU010000287.1, read as the reverse complement.
GCT
>CAZGMU010000286.1:0-6657 GCA_964526975.1 uncultured Planctomycetaceae bacterium | reverse complement strand
GCGCAAACCCAGGTTGCGCTAGAGATAAAACGAAGACCGCTGCCAAGGCCGTGCGCTGCCAAGAACCATGGCGTGGATCGCTGCGGCCACGGGAAAATATCTCTAAATCGTTCATTGCGCGGAAAACCGGGATTTCTCGCCTCGACAGTAACAGGGCCGTTGCCAACTATGCCGAATGGCATAGTCGAAATCTGGCCGCTTGGCATTTTCTTACATGGTTACAAATGAAAAAATATTGGTAGACACTATGAAAGCTAGCGGAACGAAATTCTCCGACCCTTCGATCCTGCCGATTGGCGAGACCCCCGCCGCGCGCGACCCGAAAGTCCATTCTATACCCGATGCGGCCGCGGTGGCGGAACCGTTGCGTGCCAAGGCATCCGAGACGGACATCGGCGGGAAAGGTCTCGCACAGCCGGCCCCCCCGAAGCAGCGTTGGCTGTTGACGCTCATTTTGTTAGCCGTCGCCGCCGGGGTTGGCTATTACTTTTATCCGCGAATAGAAGGTTTGCTGGACACGCGACGTACGGCACCGCCGGCTCCACCGGTCCGAGTAATCCCGGTCGTGACAGCTGTTGTTGGTCGGCAGGACATGAAATTGTATCTAAACGGTTTGGGTACAGTGACGGCCTACAACACGGTCACGATTCGTAGCCGCGTCGAGGGCGAGCTGACGAAGGTTGCATTCTCTGAAGGGCAAACCGTCAAACAAGGCGACGTCTTGGCCGAAATCGATTCGCGGCCATTTGAAGTGGCGCTCGAGCAGGCGAAGGCGCGCTTGGCCGAGGCCAACGCCGCCCTCCAAAAAGCGCAGCATTCTCAGTCGCGCGAAATGGCGGAGGCGCAGCTTGCGCTTGATCAGTCTCAATTGCGGCTAGCTCGCGCGGAAGAGCAGCGGATGAGCAACCTGGTCGCAAGTAAGGTTATCACGGCAGACGAGTGGGATACGGCTGTTGCGAATCGCCAAAAAGCCGATGCTCAGGTGCAGTCGACCAGCGCAAGCTTAAAGCAAGCTGAGCAAGATTACGGCGTCAATATTCTCTCGGCCCAGGCCAACGTCGCCGCCGCGACTACCGCCGTTCGCAATGCCGAAATCGAGTTGAGTTACACTCAAATCATTTCGCCGATCAGCGGTCGCATTGGGCTACGATTCGTCGATCAAGGAAACATGATCCGACCGACAGACCCCAACGGTCTGGCAGTGATTACGCAGCTCCAACCCATCGCCGTCGTCTTCACCATTCCGCAGGACAACATTGCACCGGTTCAAAAGAAAATGCTTGCGGGTGAACAGCTGCAGGTGGAAGCTTTCGACCGCGACTTTCAAACGAAGCTGGCAACGGGAACGTTGAGCGCGATCGATAACCAGGTTGATGTCGCGACCGGCACGATTCGGTTGAAGGCGGTATTTCCCAATGAGAACAATTTGTTGTTTCCCAACCAATTCGTTAACGCACGATTGCTGGTCGACACGCTGCAACACGTAGTGACCGTGCCGTCAGCCGCTGTGCAACGTGGTCCGGACATGACGTATGCCTATGTCATGCGACCCGATTCAACGGTCGATTTGCGTAATATCGTGATTGGCGCCATGGAAGGCGAGTTTACCATCATCGAAAGCGGTCTGACGCCCAACGATGTTGTCGTCATCGACGGCGTGGATAAGCTTCAAAAGGGAAGCAAAGTCGCCGTCCGCGAGCAAAAGGCTGCGACTACAGCCGGAGGTGCCGCGCCGCAATCGACGGGAACCGCCGAAAACGCCAAGAAAGGCTCGTGATGAACCCATCACGGCCATTCATTCTGCGGCCCGTGGCAACGGTGCTCTTGATGGTTGCCCTCCTGCTGACCGGCATCGTGGCCTATCGTGAGTTGCCAGTATCGGCGCTGCCGCAAGTCGACTATCCGACGATTCAAGTCATCACGTTTTTTCCGGGGGCAAGCCCCGATGTGATGGCGTCTTCGGTCACCTCGCCGCTCGAGCGCCAATTCGGCCAAGTACCTGGGCTTACGCAAATGACGTCGAGCAGCTCAGAAGGTTGCTCGATTATCACGCTGCGATTCGCACTGGAACTGGACATTGACATCGCCGAGCAGCAGGTGCAAGCGGCGATCAACGCAGCTGGAAACTATCTGCCCGCCGATTTGCCAAATCCACCGATTTACAGCAAGACAAATCCTGCAGACACCCCCATTCTGACGCTGGCGCTTACGTCGGAATCTCTTCCGCTAACTAAAGTTCAAGATCTGGCCGACACTCGGTTGGCCCAGAAGATCTCGCAACTTCCTGGTGTGGGTATGGTTTCGATCAGTGGCGGTCAGAAGCCCGCCATCCGTATACAAGCCAATCTGTCTGCGTTGGCGGCCACGGGATTAAGTATGGAAGACTTGCGATCTGCTCTCGTGCAGGCCAGCGTGAATCAAGCGAAAGGGAGTTTCGATGGACTACGCCAGGCTTTTACGATCGGAGCGAACGACCAACTGCTCACGAGCGATCAGTATCGCAAATTGGTGATCGCTTATCGCAACGACGCTCCGGTGAAACTCTCTGATGTGGCCAACGTAGTGGATGATGCGGAAAATGTCCGTCAAGCAGCATGGATGAACGACACACCGGCGGTAATTCTCAACATCCAGCGGCAGCCTGGAGCAAACACGATTGAGGTCGTCGATCGTATCAAGGGCCTTCTGCCACAGCTGCAAGCATCGCTTCCGGCTGCCGTATCGGTGCATGTGCTAACCGACCGCACGGAAACCATCCGCGCATCCGTGGAGGATGTGCAAAGCGAGTTGGTCATGACGATTGGCCTGGTTGTTGCCGTGATTTTCATTTTCCTGCGGAACGTTCGGGCGACGATCATCCCCAGCGTGGCCGTGCCGCTGTCGCTCGTAGGCACGCTCGGCGTGATGTATTTGCTTAACTACAGCTTGAACAATCTCACCTTGATGGCGCTCACGATCTCGACCGGCTTCGTCGTGGACGACGCGATCGTCATGATCGAGAACATCATGCGTTACATCGAAGAAGGCGAAAAGCCGTTAGCGGCCGCACTACGCGGGGCATCCGAGATTGGCTTCACGATCATTTCGCTCAGCGTGTCATTAATTGCCGTGCTGATTCCGCTGCTATTTATGGGCGATATCGTGGGCAGGCTATTCCGTGAATTCGCCGTCACTTTGAGTGTTACGATCTTTGTTTCCGCAATCGTGTCGTTGACATTAACCCCAATGATGTGCGCGACTCTGTTGAGGCACAAGGATATAACTAGCCACAATGTTTTTTATCGCGCATCCGAGTGGGTTTTTGATTCGATCATTCGCTGGTATGGGTTTACGCTCCGCGTCGTGCTGCGTATGCAATTCATGACCTTATTGGTCGCAGCCGCCACTTTGGCGGCCACGTTGTATTTGTACTGGATAGTGCCAAAGGGGTTTTTTCCGGTGCAGGACACGGGCGTGATCTTAGGCATTTCCGAAGCCACTCAAGACACGTCGTTTGCCGAAATGTCTCGGCAGCAGCGGAACTTGAATCGCAAGATCCTGGAGGACCCCGCTGTCGAGAGCTTGTCGTCATTTATCGGAATTGATGGCACGAATACCACGCTGAATACGGGGCGCATCCAAATCAATTTGAAGCCGCTCGACGAGCGACATATCTCGGCGACAGACGTGATCCGTCGGCTGCAGCCAGAGTTGGCAGAGATTCACGGCATCACGCTTTTCATGCAACCTGTGCAGGACCTGACCGTCGAAACACGTGTGAGCCGCACGCAGTATCAGTACAGTTTGGAAGATCCCGATCCGCGCGAACTGAGCGAATGGGCGCCAAAGCTTGTAGCGAAACTGCAATCGCTGCCGGAATTGCGCGACGTCGCGAGCGATCAGCAAACCGAGGGCCTGCAAGCCCGCGTCGTGATTGATCGTGACACCGCATCACGGCTGGGAATTACACCCCAAATGCTCGACGATGCGCTATACAACGCATTTGGTCAGCGGCAGATTTCCATTTTATTCACGCAACTGAATCAATATCGCGTGGTACTCGAAGCGGCGCCCGAGTATCGCGATAGCCCACAGGATGTATCGAACGTCTACGTGCGCACCAATCGTGGCGAACGGATTCCAATCACCGCATTCACCACACTCGAGCAAGTGAAAACGCCCCTATCGATCAACCATCAAGGACAATTTCCAGTCGTCACGATCTCGTTCAATTTGGCCCCGGGGGTGTCGCTGGGAGAAGCGGTGACGGCAATCAACGCGGCCAAACGCGACATCGATCTACCTCCCAGCATTCAAGCCGGCTTTCAAGGCACGGCCGAGGCGTTTCAGGCATCGCTGAAGAATGAGCCGATCCTGATTCTGGCAGCGCTGGTTACGGTCTATATCGTTTTGGGCGTGCTCTATGAGAGCTACATTCATCCCGTCACGATACTTTCGACGTTGCCTTCCGCAGGTGTCGGCGCGATTCTCGCGCTCCTCATGTGCAAAGCGGATCTCGGTGTGATCGGCCTGATCGGCATCATCTTACTAATCGGGATCGTGAAAAAGAACGCCATCATGATGATCGACTTTGCCCTCGAAGCCGAACGCAATGAAGGCAAAACGCCGCGCGAAGCGATCTACGAGGCCTGCCTGCTTCGATTTCGTCCCATCATGATGACAACGATGGCGGCGCTCTTTGGCGCGGTCCCCCTGGCGATCGGCAGCGGCATGGGCTCTGAACTGCGCCGGCCGCTCGGTATTACGATCATTGGCGGTTTGATTTTCAGCCAGGTGTTGACGCTGTACACAACGCCCGTGATTTATCTGGCGTTCGATCGGCTTGGGAAAATGCTGCAGCAACCCAAGCCGCTGGTTGAGCATGTGGAGTACCTCGAACCGGCACCGACATGAGCCTTTCTACTCCATTCATCAAGAGACCGGTCGGCACGACACTACTCACGGTGGCCATCACGCTTGCCGGCGTGCTGGGCTACTTCATGCTGCCCGTGTCGCCGCTGCCGGAGGTGGATTTCCCTACGATTCAAGTCAACGCCGCGCTGCCCGGGGCCAGCCCAGAAACCATGGCCTCGGCTGTCGCCACGCCACTCGAGCGCCAATTTGGTCGCATCGCCGGTGTAACGGAGATGACCTCGACCAGTTACTTAGGCATGACCAATATCACACTGCAATTCGATTTGGCACGAAACACAGATGCTGCCGCTCGCGATGTGCAGGCCGCGATCAACGCAGCGCGCGGCCAATTGCCGACGAATTTGCCGAACAGCCCGACGTACCGCAAGGTAAACCCGGCCGACGCTCCCATCCTGATCTTGGCGATCACTTCCGATATCCACACGAAGCCGCAAATGTATGATGTAGCGGCAACCCTCCTACAGCAGAAATTGTCTCAGGTTTCAGGTGTGGGCCAGGTGCGTGTCAGCGGCGGGGCACCCCCTGCCGTTCGTGTCGAAGTGAATCCGACAGTTTTGAATCATTTTGGTTTGGGAATGGAGGATATTCGCAACGCGCTGTCGGCAGCCAATGCAAACAGGCCTAAAGGTCAGGTTGCCAGCGAACGCCAGGCCTGGTCGCTGGCCACAACCGATCAGCTTCTGGAGGCGAAGGAATATGAGCCGCTGGTGGTTGCCTATCGCGACGGCGCGCCAGTTCGCCTGACAGATATCGCCCGCGTCACCGATGGTGTTGAAGACTTGCGCGCGACGGGTTACTCCGACGGCAAGCCGGCCATTACGATCGTCATTTTTCGACAACCGGGCGCAAACATTATTGCCACCGTTGATCGCGTTCGCAGGCTTTTGCCCCAGCTCAAAGCTCAGATTCCAGCCGCAATGGAGTTGGATGTCGTGATGGATCGTACGACGACCATTCGGGCATCGGTCCACGATGTGCAGTTCACGCTGCTAATTTCAATTGCACTCGTGATCCTAGTCGTTTTCATGTTTCTTCGCGATCTGCGGACTACGTTCATTCCCAGCATTGTCGTGCCCGTCTCGCTGATCGCCACTTTCGGTGTGATGTACCTCCTCGGATATAGCGTCAATAACCTGTCGCTCATGGCGTTAACTATTGCTACGGGGTTCGTCGTCGACGATGCGATCGTGGTAATCGAAAATATTTCACGACATATCGAAGACGGCATGCCCCCACTTGAAGCGACATTTGTGGGGGCGAAGGAAATTGGATTTACTGTCCTGTCGATCAGCGTTTCGTTAGTGGCCGTATTCATTCCCATTCTACTGATGGGCGGTATTGTTGGACGACTGTTTCGTGAATTTGCCATGACACTATCCGCGGCGATTTGCATTTCGATGCTAGTGTCGCTCACGACAACGCCGATGATGTGCGCCATGCTGTTGAAATCGGCCCACGACGAACGGCACGGTTGGCTCTACCGTGTAAGTGAAACGATCTTTCAACGGATACTCCAACTTTATGAGATTACGCTGAGTAAAGCATTACGATTTCATGGTGTGACAATACTCGCCATGCTTTCGACACTTGTTCTCACCGTCTATCTCTATGTGATTATCCCCAAAGGCTTTTTTCCGCAGCAGGATACAGGACGGCTCGTAGGAAACATTCAGGCCGATCAAGGCACTTCGTTTCAGGCCATGAGCAAGTTGTTGATTCGATTTGCCGGCGCCGTCAGCGAAG
>CAZGMU010000285.1:0-6661 GCA_964526975.1 uncultured Planctomycetaceae bacterium | reverse complement strand
CCACCAAAAAACTCATCGCCGAGTATTGGCTATCCGCAGGACGGTAAACAGTTACCAATTCACTGCCGAATTCTGTCTTCCTTGGCGTACTTGGTGACTTGGCGGTTCAATTTGTTAGAAGCCTTACGGTAGGAGATGTATGTCCACGAGGTGTTTTAGCCGAACGGATTGTCGTCCGTGGCGGGTTCAGCTTTCTTTTCGGGGGCTTTGTCTTCGGCTTCGGGTTTTTCTTCTGGTTCGTCGGCCTTTTCGGTTGCTGGTGGTTGGGGTGCCGGCTTTTCCAGAGCTTTGGGGGCTGCGGCTGGTTTGGAGTCTTTGTCTTTCTCTTTTTCTGGCGTTGGCTGGGGATTGTGGTGGATCGGCTCTTTCAGGTTGATCTCGTGCAGGCATTCGATGATGCCATTTTCGGAGACGAGGTAAACGCGATCGGTCTGATCGTTCACGAGGGCATGGAGCGGGCGATCGACTTTCACCTTGGCCAGGGTTGCACCGTTGGCGGCATTGAGGACGGCGAATTCGCCCAGGTCGGTGATCGCGTAGACGCGGTCTTTGCTTTTGGCGGCGAATTGTTTTACGCGAGGAACCTCCCAGACGCCTGTTCCGTTTTTGGCGTTGATGCAATGCAAAGCCGGTTCGCCCGAGGTGACGAATACCTCATCGCCCACACCGGCGGGGGCGCGGGTCACGGGGAAGCCGCAGGAGTACTTCCAGCGCTGCGAGCCGGTCATCTCTTGCATGGCAAACACATCGCCATCGAGAGAGGCGACATAGACGAGCGGATTATGATAGGCGGGCGGGGCCACGATCTCGGCGCCCGTTTCCAGGCGGAAGCGCATGCCGAGCTTGTTGCTGCCGCCGACGTAGAGGAAGCCGGCGTCGGTGGTCCAGACGATGCTTTCGGAGGTTACGAGGGGAGCGACCATTGCGCGCCCGTAGGATTGATAATACCAGGGCGAAGTCTTTTGGTTCGTGAGAGAGTAGGCTTCGATTCGTCCGTTTACCAGCGGCACGAAGACGTAATTTTCCGAAACTGCCGGCGCGGCTCCGGGCGCGCTGCCAACCGCTTGGATCATCTCCGGTTTGCCGTTTTTCCGATCGAGCACGTATAACGACGAGCCGTTGACGAGGGCGACGTACTTGTCGCTGGCCGCGGGGCCGAGGCTGGGATAGTTTTCATTACCGATCGGGGCGACCCAGTAGGTAGCGCCGGTGAGCGCATTGAGATCTTGGACGACACCCGCGCTGGTGAGGACGATGAGCCGGTCGCCGTTGAGCACGGCCCGTTCGATGCGTGAATGGGCCACGTTGAGTTGCACCTGGGTGTACCAGGCCCGCGTGAGACCGAGATGGGCAGCCTCTTCTTCGCTGAACAGGCGACGTTCGGCGCGTGCTTCGCCCGCGAGCGCAAGCAAGGCGAGCGCAATCGTTGCGGCGATGAATCCTCGACTCGTAATCTGCCAGCGAGTGGCTTCGGCTGTGCGCCTCATTTTCCGTCTGCTCCGCTAGAGGAATTGTGAAATCGATGAAGGTTGATTGGGAGTTTGCGAGGTGTACGCGATGTTGTGAACAGCTTCGAAAAATTCGCGCAACGGTGCGAGGTTCGAATGAAATGAGTGGAGCTAAATCGCAAGCGATTGGGGGATCGATTTCTGATTGTTGGCTGGTCTGGGGACTTGAGTAGCTTCCGCGTGGTGGCCAATTCCACCCCATGGACCGCCCGCTCCATCATCCTCTACATTACACAGCGGACCAAAAACCTGCAAAAACGACGCGGGATAGACCTGCTGCCTGCCAAAAATCGGGCCGGCGAAACGACCTGTCCCGACAATCCTGCCTGCCTTTTTTTCCGAGCGCCCGGAATGACCACGCCGAACGTCCTTACCGACGCAGCTCTATCGGCGTTGCTGGAAGAAGCAGTCGGATACCTGAACTTTTCCAGCGGGGCCAGCGATCCGAAGTTTTTACGGGCGATGAACACGCTGTTCGCGGCGGCCGAGCAAAGCTGCGATGACACGCAGCAGCCCGCGTTTATCTTGTGTGATTGGCTTGAGCAGCGGATGGATCAGCTTGCCGGCAATGCGGGCGCCTTCGGTAATGTGGGGCAAGCCCGGTCGGTCGTGCGGCTGCTTCGCGAACAGTTGCTGCCGGCGTATCGCGCGTTTCATCGCGATCTGTTGTGGCATCAATCGGATCGGGAGCTATGGCGGCCGCTGTTCTTGGGGAGGGCATTCGAGGCGCTGCTAGCACAGGGTGGGCCTTGGAGCGAAACGAAGCGGATCGTCGACGGGGCGCTCGCCGATTTGAACGATTACCTGGGCTACCGGCCAGTCGCGGTGCTTGAGTCGGAGCGGCAGATGGAGCCCTATTCCCACGAGCGCGTTTGTCCGATTCCGATTTATGTGAAAGATGTGGGCGTGGCGCCTGGCATTTACCAAGAGCTGCTCGAGAAGGCGCTGGCGATTTTGCAGGGGTGCGATCCCGAAATTCTTCATCAAGCGTGGTTCGATCCGCAGCTTGTCGAGGAGATTGCGATCGACCCGCGGGCGTACGATTTCGATCACCCGGCAAGCAAGCGGCCGAATCATCATTTTGGGCAGTGGGACCTGCATCGAGTTGATAACCGGGGGTTTTATCGTCGGTTCGTGCTGCAGCAGATTACGCTCGACGCGATGCTTTCCCGTGTTGGGGTGGCAGAAAAAGAAGGGGAGAGGGGGAGAGGGGGAGAGGGGGAGGTTTTGGATTCAGTTCGTGAGGAGTTGCTGTTCGAGGCGGCGGCGGTGCTGGCGGGGACGATTTTGATGGCGTCGGGGACGACGGGGAATGGGCCCGAGTGCCATAACTCCGACGTGACGTTATCGACTTTGTTGCCGCACATCGCGAGGTATCGCGATCAGTTCTATGCGGGGCTGCTGGCGAGCATTTCGGGTCCGCTTGCCGAACGCGTGCGCTCCGAAGCACAGCGCAGCCGGCAGCCGTTTGGCGGTGCCCGTCAGCACTTGAACCACGAGTTGGCCCGGCGGCGCGCGGTGCAGATGCAGCATGTGCATTTGGCGCAGCTCTATGCGCGGATGGGTTATCCCGAGGCGGCGCTAGCCGAGGCGAACGGCGTTCGCATCGCATCGGCCCGAATGCTTTGCCAGATCTATTGCTTGCTGACGGCCGGCCATCAGGCGATCGATGCCCATCAGCTCGACGCGGTGGCCAAATATTTGCCGGAGATCGAAGATCTACTACAACGCGGCATTGAATGCGGTGCGCTGGTCGATCCATGGAATATTGTCGGCTTCGGCGGCAATTTCAGCTTGTTCCCCGCGATTGAGAACACGGTTCGTGATTTTCGCGTCGACGATCTCATTGAATTGGTGGAGCAGATTCTCGATCTTTGCGCGCGAGCGTGGACCGAGGCGGCCGCGCTGGATGATGCGCAGCGCGAGGCGGATTTCTCGGCTGCACTCGACCGGCTGGCCCACTGGTGGGACAAGTACGCGACAGCCAGCGTTAGTGGCGTCAAACGAGTCGTTGGCAAGGAGATCGAGGTATCGACCAATCTGGTGGCCGGTGCGCTGGCCGCGTGGCACAAGGCGGGCGCGGCGGCGGGAGACGTGAAATTCTGGCGGCTATTCGTCGATCAGTTCGATTCGCCCAAGGCGTTTCAATTGGTCGTCGAGGCGCTGTTGGATCGCGGCGACCGGGTCGCTTCGATGGCTCTGATGTTGCAGTGGGTCAGCCAGGTGGAGTACACGCCGCTCGAAGATGGCGACGCGTCGTTTCATCCGCTTGCGCTCCGTTGGCTGCGCACGGTTGAAGACTATGAGCATACCAGTGGCATCGACCAGTGGCCGCTTGTCTCCAAGTTCTTGCAGCATCTGGAGGCCAGTGCCGAAGCGTACTGGCAGGTTCCCAAGTTCGAATTGATTGGCTCTCACGACGAGGATGAGGCGGACGACATCGATTCTCACTCCGCCGACGATCTCGAAGGCGACGACTCCGAAGACCTGGCTCTTGCCGATGAAGATGACGAAGAAGCCTGGGACGAAGGTGAAGCCGACGAGCTTTACGGCGCCGCCTACGAGGACATGGTCTACCGTGACAGCACCGACGACGGCTTCGACGCCGACATGATGGACGAAGGCGGCCCCAGCAGCGAGTTTGAGCTGGAGGAGGAAGCACAGCGGCTGGGCCAGCGGATGGAATTTTTGTCGACGGTTGCGCGGCTCTGGCGGCATGTCGCGATTGCCTGGAAGAGTGACGCGGAGACGGAGCCCGATCGCCATCAGCTTCACGAAAGCTGGTGCCGCGAGGCGATGTCCCGTTACGACCGGTTGTTGGAACTGGCCGATGCGGTCCAGCGTTATCCGCTGACTCACCCGAAATCTTCGTTTGAATCGATGATCGAGGCGGACCGGCAGCGGATGATCAAGGATTCGCTGGTCGAGCATATCATCACCACGAGCGTGGAAACCGTTAGCGCCGGTCGGTTGATTTCCGCGGCCACTGGCTCGGTGGATCAACGGGCGGCGGACGGCGCGACGATCAACGTGCTCCGCGGGGTGCTGATCGGCGATGCGGCCGCGATTCAGCGGAACTGGCCGGCCTTTACGAAATGGCTCGCCGCACAGGAATTGCTGTATGTGCCACTAGTCAAAGGGGGGCGTCCGCGGCGGATTGTTCGAGCTCGCACACTGGGGCAGCTTTTGGAAGACCTGCTGAGTTGGCTGCCGCGGCTAGGGCTCATTCGCGAAACATGCCAACTGCTTGATATTGCTCAAGGAATGGAAGTGAGGCACCCGGTCGGGCCGGGCGCGGTGACCGAATACGATCGGCTTTTTTCGAATGGATACCAGGCGATCGTTCAGGCGCTGGTTGCCTCGGCCGAAGGGTGGGACGCGCCGCGGACTGCGTCGACCATGCTGCCTGCGTCCGCGCGTCCGTCCGACGCGATGCTCGTCGAAGCGCTGCAAGACCTGACCGAGGGGCAGCTCAACCGCTGGCTGGCGCACAGTAAAACATTGCGGCTGAGCGTCGTCGAGCGGCTTTCGCCCGAAAGCGAGTGGAACGATTTCGTGGCGTTCGTCGAGCGCTATGGGGCCGACTTATTCACGCAAAAGTTTCTCAGCCTGGGCAACCTGCGGGCGATCTTGCACCAACGCGTGGTTGTTTGGCTGTCGAACCTGGAGGAGGAGCCCGAGTCGCAGGATATTCGCCTCGTCGCGGAGCTCGACAAGCAGATTTCGCGCGATGAGGCGGCCAAGTGGCTCACGATCGTGCTCGAGGCGATTGTGGAGAACTACCGCGAGTATCGCGACTACAACACCACGACGACCCATTCCGACCACGGCGAGTTGCTGTACACGCTGGTTGATTTCCTACGGTTGCGGGCCGATTATGATCGCGTGGCCTGGAACCTGCGGCCCGTCGTGATGGCGCATGAGATTCTGGTTCGGCAGAATCGGCCCACAGCGGCCGAGCTGTGGCAGCAGGCGCTGGCGGCTCGCACGGCCGAAACGGCCGACGCCAAGTTGGCGCGGTTCGAGGCGCTCTCGGTGCAGTACGGCGTGCGGCTGCCGAGCGTGGCCGAGCGGCTTAGTGAACGGTTTACACGCCCGTTGGCGATCGATCGCGTACGGGCACTGGTCGAGCCGGCCATCGCCGCAGCCGGCGGTTGCAATGCAGCCCCCTTTGCTGCGTTGCAACAAGAAATCGCCAGCCTTGCCAGCGAACCGGCCGGCGCGGGTCTCGATTTGCCTGACTGGCTGGCTGCGCTGGAAGAAGAGGTCTCGATGGTCCGCTGCCGCCGGCGACATCAAAGCAGCGACGATACGCCCCGCCGCATCGAGCAAGTGCGGCTGACCTGGGACGAGTGGCAGCGGCAGATCGCGGATGATGCGTCGTAGTGTGTGGGTGTGCCACTGCTAACTTGTTAGCAGTGCTTCTCCTGCCACACCCTTGTTGTTGGAAGTCACGAACCAGCTACAAGCCGCAAGATGAAGGCAACAAACCAGCACTGCTGGGCAAGCCAGCAGTGGCACCCGATACCCAGCCTCATAGTGGCAACTGTCTCGCTCCGCGAGAGGTTTGTTGCATCTCACGAAGCGAGATGTCTACACGTTCCTGTCGTTCGAAAAACTCCAATCCGAGGCTTATCAGGCTTATGTTAAGTTGTGTTAAACTTGACTGGCCCCTTCGCCGCATCCTAGTATTTCAAGGGAGGAGCGTATACCGTGGCACCGACCAACATACTTTCGCCGAGGCAAACTGTTCCCGCCGAGCTAGGTGGAAAGTGGATTGCCTGGTCATCGGACGGCACTCGCATCGTTGCTCATGGCGACACTCTCGATGAATGCGAACACGCGGCCGACAAGGCTGGGGAAAAAGACCCTTCCTTTGAAAAGACACCGCGCCCCGACGTTCGCATCATCGGGACCCGGCGATGAGATTTCCCTACGCCGAAGGCGTTAAATTCCAAAGCCCAGGGGTCGCCGGTGCTCCGGCGCACCCTGGGTCAATGGAATGAACCGAATTCATACCCCAACGGGGTTTCACACTGTAGGCTGGACACATCACGGAAGGTGTAGAACCCCGTTGGGGTACGAAGAATGTTTTTTGGACCAGATGTCCCAGGGTGACGCCTCGCGGCTGACGCCGCTTCGGCTTACCCTGG
>CAZGMU010000284.1:4027-6672 GCA_964526975.1 uncultured Planctomycetaceae bacterium | reverse complement strand
GGACGCCAAGCAATTCGCTGCTGATTTCTGTCTTCCTTGGCTCACTTGGCGACTTGGCGGTTTCATTTGCTAGAAGCCTTAAGGGCGCTCGTGAAACGCCGCCCGATCTTGCTGGCCAACGGAGAAATTGCTAAACGTACTCGCCTCGTCTTGGCCCGCCCATGTGGGCCGTAATCTTTTCCTTACTCGTCTCCCCCATGGTGCAAACATGCGCCTTGTCCGACTGATTCTAAGTTTGGCGCTGATCCTCGCTGCGATCGTCAGTGGTCGGGCTGTGCAGCGTGCCTGGGCTGCCGGCGCCGAAAAGATCGAGCTTGCGCCTGCAACGCCCAATAAGCCGATTACATTTCGCGATCGATTGATCGTTGGCCTCGAGGCTCGCCTCAAGAGCGAGATCGCCTTCGTCGACCATGTGGTCGAAGAGGTTCAAGCTGGACACCTTCCACAACGGATCGTCGACCAGACATTCTTCTGGGCGCGACAACGGTCGGAGGAGGTCCGCTATGGTCGTCCCCCCCAGCGGCCGATCATTTATTTCCAACCGGCGATGCGCGCCCGCGCCAAGCTGCTCCGAGTATCTCTCTGACCCGCAGCCGCCTACCACTTGGGCAACGCTTTCGTGTCGGCTACAGAAGCACACCCCGAGCAGCTTGAGACTGAATTTCGCCTCGGTGATGGCTCTTACGGAATGGTGATACCGTTTGCGATTAGCCTCGCGAGCCGAGTCGCCGTAGGACGGACAATCCTGTCCGTCTTTGGGTTTGGGAAATCGACGGACAGGATTGTCCGTCCTACGGTCAAACGATATCACCGCTCTTACGCGGCCGGTAGGCAGCAGGCCCCAAATCGGGTAGGATAGGGCTTCCTATCCAATTCCCCCCCCCATCCTACCAGCCCCGGTTAAACCATGGCCGCCAAAATCGTTAGTCGCAAGGACAAACGTGCTGAAGTCGAGGCAGCGGAAAAGAAGTCCAAAGCCTCGCCCAAAAAGGTCGCCGCCGCCAAGAAAGAGCCTGCCAAGCGCAAGAGCCGGGCCAAGGCCGCCAAAGAGGTCCGCTTGAAGGCTTTCTGGGGAGTTTTCAACCAGTCGATGAAGCGGGTGGCACTCTACGAATACAGCCAGAAAAAGGAAGCCGATAAGAAGGCCAAGGAGCTGACAGCTTCTGGCAAATCGCCCCATTTTGTCCAGCCGGTTAAAGAACCGGTCGCGGTCGAATAAGTGCTGGCAATGGCTTTGCTTAGGAAGCCTCGCTAAGCCGCAAGCGATTGGATAACGGTTTCGGGTAACGGGTCTATTTTGTGGCTGGACGTAAATTTCTGGGTAAAGGCCCTGGCAATATAGATTTAGTCTGACCACGTGCCGCCCATGGTCTTACGGCGTCTCTAGCATCTCGGCCAGTTTCGCGCGGGTCTCTGGCTTTTGAAATTCGAGCTTTCCGAATCCAGGGATCGCTCCTATTGCAACAGCCGCTTGCTGATGCTCGGGATAGTTCGTCACGAGCATGATCGGCAGGTTGGCCGTATCGGGATTTGCCTTGAGCGCGCGAATTACCTCAATGCCATCGGAGTAATCGCAATCGAGTTTGCGATTCACGAGGGCCAAGTCGAAATGGCCGGCCTGCAGCTCGGCAAGCGCTCCGGCCGCGTCATCGACTTGCACCACATCGCAGTCGAAATTGCGCGTGAGGTAATTCCGGATCGTGGCATGATCGGGACCGCATTGGCCGATGTCTAGAACGCGTTTTCGCATGGGTGATGGGTTAGAGCAAATTACCTTTTTTCGTGCTTATTGGGGACGTGTTGATGGGAGATTCGGTCTGGCGACCGACGCTAAATTTTTGGTTTGCTTTGAATGGTTGCACGGGGGCACCGGACCGCGTGGCGGTTCGGCTATCTTTGGGGATTGATCACGTAAAGATGTTTCCTGCTAGTCGGCAGACTTTTCCTTAGTGGCGCCGGCCGCTGTTTTTTGAGCTTCTGTTAGTGGGTTTGCTTCGACCGGTTTTGCGTCCTTTTCGATGGCGAACAAATGCGTGCGATTCGCGATGTAGAGCACGTTGCCCGCCACGATCGGCGTGCTGTACACGCTATTGCCCATGTTGATCTCGCCGTAAAATGGCTTCATTTCACCACCGTCGTCTTTCATCGCGACATTCGGATCGGCCGAGTGTTTGAAAATGGCGATGTCACCATCTTCATCGCCGATGTAAACCTTGCCATCGACGATGAGCGGCGATCCCCACGAAGCAGCCAGCATGTCGTATACCCAATGCCGCTTGCCCGTTTTGGCGTCGAGGCAGTGGAACAGGCCGCTGTAGTCGGCAATGTAGAGAATGCCGTCTTTAATCACGACGCTCCCAAGAGTGCGGTGCATGATCTCTTCAAACTCGATCTTGCCGTCGCCATTTTCATCGACTGTGCTGTAATGCCAGACGGCAGCCGTGTTTGGATTGGGCCGGGCAAAATCGCCCTTCTCAGGCTCGACCGCCTGCAAACGCTTAGGCTCGATCGGTTTGTCAGGAGCAGCCGAATTGAAGGCAAGCTCCGGACTTACATCACTGCCGTCTGTCTTCTTCGTGGGATCGATGCACCAGAGATGGCCCGTGCCTTCGCCATGCTCCGGATCTTCGCCGACGGCAATGTAC
>CAZGMU010000284.1:0-4017 GCA_964526975.1 uncultured Planctomycetaceae bacterium | reverse complement strand
ACACGAGGCCGTCGTAAATCACCGGAGTGCCGATGATGTGGTTGCGGGTAGCCTTGTTGAGTGCATAGTGCGAAGTCTTCGGATTGCAGTCGAACTTCCACAGTAGCTTGGAGTGACCTTTGCCATCGCCCTTGGGATCGAAGCTGTAGAGCCAGCCGTCGCCGCCGCCGAAAATCACCTGCGGCATGCCGCCTAATATGGCGTATGCGGGGGACGACCACTGGCCATGTAAAACGTTGAGTCCTGGCGAGTTGTCTGACCACAACACCTTTCCCGTGTTCTTATCCACTCCCAGAAAACTCGGCGCCTTCGGGGCCGGAATCCCGTTGTGGGCCTCATCGACGCCGTTCGACGTACACACGAAGAGAACATCGCCGGCGCTCGTGATCGAGCAATCCGCCATGTTGTGCTGCGATACCCCAAGGTCCTTCATCATGTCGAGAACCCAGACGACGTCGGCCTCTTGCTTCATGTCATACGGCTGCTTGGCGGCTTCAGCTTGCTTCTTGATCTCGTCCTCTTCGTTTTTCACTTCGCCGTCGTTCTTGCCGTCGTGGAAACCTTCGGTGTCGAGGCAGCGCACTTCGCCGCGGTTCGTCACGAACCACAGGCGATTGCCTTCGACCAGCGGCGTGCTGCACACGCCCTGGAGCGGCCAGTCGTGAACGCGGCCGGTCGGCAATTTCTCGCTGCTATGCTGCCAGAGGAACTTGCCGTCTTTCGTATCAAAACAGAGTAGCACGCCCAGATCATGCTCAGGCGGATAACGCTTGAGCCATCCGCCTGTGTTGTTCGTGCCGATGTAGGCATGGCCACCGGAGACAACGGCGTTGCCGTAGGTCTGCGACCCCAATCGCGCGACCCATTTGACATTCTTAGACTCCTTGGGATTCCACGCACCTGTGCGATAATCGACCTCGCCGATATTCCATTCAGCCGGAATGTCGTGGCCCTCGGGCGTATTATTGCGAGTTGGTGAGCCACCCCACTGGTTCCATTCGAGGCCAAGTTCGCTAATCGCAGCGCCGGAGTCCGATCTTCCCGAGTCCGCAGCCCATGCCGAGACGCTAATGGCGACAATGATGAGTGCCGCGCCATAACTCGTCAGCCGATTAGATTTCATATGAGTCACTCACCGATTTGATGGAACCACGACGACACAGCGAGCACTATGTATCGAGCCCAATGCAGCCGTCATTCGTCGCGCTCGTCGTGTCGTTGTGGTGAATTAATTACTGGGTTTTTCGTTTGAGTTAGTTCGACGTCACGTTCAAATTGTCGAGGTAGATCTCCGCATCGGCTGAGTTGCCAAAGACGCCTGGCGTGCCGTGGAGGTTGGGCGACTTGTCGACCATTTCTAACATCCACTCCGTTGGCTCCTTGTCGCCGCGCGGCCAAATCTTGCCGCGAACCGTCGCAACGCCGTCGCCCGGCGTGGCCGAGAGCTTCATCGTGTACCACTTGTCCGGCTGCGGCTCAAACGAGATTTCCTTGAACGCACGATAGTTGTTCGAAATCCAACTATCGAGCCGCAATTTATGATTCCGACCTCGGATGGTCAGCTCATAACCGCTCGCGATGATTCCGGCGTCAGGCAGTTTTCCTCCGTCTTGCTTAAAAAGCAGATCAGCCTCAACTGTATAGTTCGCCAAGTCGGCCGGCCCCATCCACAGGAAACTGCGCGAGCCTAGCTTATTCTTGGGGTTTTTCGGTGTCGGCAGAACCGACTTCTTGGCAAGATACTTCTCGCCGTCTTGCTCTCGAACCTCCCAACGGACGCGGCCACCCAACCAAGTGAGCGGAACGACTTTGTCTTGGTTGAAATCGAACTTCCAGGGCAGGGGAGGGATCACGCGAATCCGAGCGGTGCCCGCCACCTCGCCAACCTTACAAGTTACGAGCGCAGCCTGGTGTTCGTTCTCATTGGGAGCCGTAAAGGTTCCATCCGCGGCGATTTGGCCATGGCCGTCGACGGCAAACGTGGCGCCCTTGGCTAACGACTCGGGCAGCAGTTGCCCTTTGGCATTGAACACGCGGACCTTGAACTGCTGCTGCTTGCCAGGAGCAAGAACCCTATCGAAAGGGACTACCTGCACCTGGGCAACGACCTGGTCCCCCGGCGTTTCCTTTGGCCAGGGTGGGATCGGGTCCGCCTCCGGCTGACGGCCGGCCTCGCCGATGCAATACATATGGTCCATCGTCGTGATGTAAATCCGGCCATGCGAAACGATCGGCGAGGCGTTGACCGCTTCGCCTGTCAAGCGAAGCTTTGATAGGACCTTGATATCCTTTTCGCTGGGCTGAAGCACATACCATTGGCCGTCGCCTGTGATCACGTAGATTTTTCCGTCGGCAACGAATGGCGTTGGACTGGCATCACCCGCGCCGCGCATCACGCTGCCTAGCTTTCTTTTAGCGACAACGTCGCCGGTTTTCACGTCGAAGGAAGTCATTCTGGCGCTGTCATCGATT
This sequence comes from uncultured Planctomycetaceae bacterium, assembly GCA_964526975.1. Classification (GTDB taxonomy): domain Bacteria; phylum Planctomycetota; class Planctomycetia; order Pirellulales; family Lacipirellulaceae; genus JABDGM01. Next base: position 1,545 of record CAZGMU010000284.1, on the reverse strand, counting down.
ACGTAGACCTTACCGTTAAGCTCAACCGGTGAACTGAACGGAGCGAGTATTTCAAATCTTTGCCATAGTTCCTTGCCTGTTAAATTCCCAGACATTCTGCCATCGAGCGCGACGACCGAGCCCATCGCCGTACCCACGGTATTTTCCACGCCGTGATTTGCGAAGACATATCCATCGCGTGTCACGAGGGGCGACACGTTCATGCCAGCTCTAGCGAAGGGGAAATTCCAGACAGCTTTGCCGGTGCGCGGCTGGAGCGACCAAACGCCACCATCGCCCGAGCTAAAGATCAACTGCTGCAAGCCGCCGACGGGAACGCAGGTCGGCGTACTGAACGTGGTGTCATACGGACTGGGATTCGTTCCATTGATCCAGCGCAGCTCGCCGGTCGCCTTGTTGAAGCACAGGAAACGATGAGCAGGAACCGCAAAGCGGCTCCACTTGGGTTCGTCACCCCAGCCGACCATCACGGCGCTGATCAATAGGTTGTCTTCGAAGATGATAGGGACATTGGTGCGGCCGCCGTAGGTGGAAATCGTTCCATATTCTTCATGCAGGGAATGCTCCCAGACGAGCTTGCCGGTTTCACCCTCGAGGCAACAGAAATAACCGCAGAGACCTTGAACATAGATACGGCCAGTCTCGGGATCGCCCACGACACTCGACCAGCCAATCCGCTCGGCCGGTGCATCGGAGAGATAGACATTGAAACGATGTTCCCAAATGGGCTCGCCGGTTGCGGCATCAACGCAGACGACTTTTTCGCCTTCGTCGGGAGTTTCAGCTTTGTCGTGGATGATCGTGTAGAGCTTGCCGCGGAGGACGATCGGGGTGGAGCGTCCGCCGAGTTCCTTCTTTTTCCACAGCAGGTTGCTTCCTTCACCGCCCTCTGGGTCCCACTTCTCAACGAGGCCTTTCTCCATGGAGACGCGGTTTTGCTGTGGTCCGCGCCAGTTGGGCCAGTCGAGCGGGTCGGTTGTTGCCGCCCGGCCAGGCGCGGCCAACGGAAGCAACCAGGTTAAGACAAATAACAGTGTCGCGTGACAGCTCGAACGAAGGCTCATCAGGGGCTCTCCGCCTGGGAATCGGAACTATAAACCGGGAACTTCGCGGGAAACGAACAGCTTACCCGGCCGTCAAACTTTATCTTAATGGCAAGGTGCCGCAGTCGGCAAAGTGCTGGCAGTGGCCGACGTGGGCTGAAAGGTGGGTGTATTACGTGCGGTTTTGCGCACGGGCATGTCCATATTTACGAAGCTCGCGGCCGCGGAGGCCGCACAGCTTTCCTAACTATAGCAGCCGCATGGCACTTGGGCCATGCGCGCTTCGCCGACCGCTACGCGCGTTAGGCTTTCGCCATTCTTCGTGCCGTGCAGACTCGACCTAAAAGTAGAGGTAAACCAAGCGTGGAAAAATACTTGCGCTTGATTCAAGCGCTCTTCCGCGGCCAGTCGATACGTTTGTTGTCGCATGCGATGCACCCGCGTGACTCACACTGCGACTAAGTCTGCGCGTTGACCCGGCCCGGATAATTCGAGCCAAGGA
>CAZGMU010000283.1:0-6675 GCA_964526975.1 uncultured Planctomycetaceae bacterium | reverse complement strand
CAGTTATCGAAACACGGGCCCTGTCGAAGACCTATCGCGACTTCTGGGGCCGGCCGAAGGTGCGGGCTCTCAAGGCGCTCGACCTCGAAGTCAAACGGGGCGAGGTTTTTGGCCTGTTGGGCCCGAACGGCTCCGGCAAGACCACGACGATCAAGTTGCTTCTCGGCCTCCTGTTCCCGACCGAGGGCCAAGCGCTGATCTTCGGCAAAGACGCGACCGACGTCAGCAAGAACCAGCGCCTCGGTTACTTGCCCGAAGAATCGTATCTCTATCGCTTCCTCAATGCCGAAGAGACGCTCGACTTCTATGGTCGCCTCTTCGACATCCCGCACGATGTGCTCCAAGAACGCATCGATAGCCTGATTAAAACCGTCGGCCTCGATCGCGCTCGCAAGCGGCAACTGAAAGAATACTCCAAGGGCATGACCCGCCGCATTGGTCTCGCGCAGGCACTTATCAATAAGCCGGAACTGATCCTACTCGACGAGCCGACGAGCGGTCTCGATCCGATCGGCACTCGCGAAATGAAGGACATGATCCTGCGGCTTAAAGACGAAGGTACTACCGTCGTCATGTGCAGCCATCTGCTGGCCGACGTGCAGGACGTGTGTGATCGCATCGCGATTCTGCACCAGGGCGAGCTCAAAGAGTTGGGCCGCGTTGATTCGCTGCTTACGCAAGCCGATATCACGCAAATCCGCGCTAAGCGGTTGCCGGATCAGTGTGTGAATGAGATCAAGGAAGTGATCGCTCGGCACAATTGCGAATTGCTGAATGTCGAACATCCGACGACGACGCTCGAAGAGCTGTTCCTGTCGATCGTGCTCGACAGCGAAGCGCGGCCCGGCCGCCGGGCCATCGCCGACGAACGCGTGGGAACACCATCGTCAAACTGAATATAAATCCTTTAGCGTCGGCGGCGACGCCGAATGTCCTGCCGGTTAGTGACGCCTTATGAGACAAATTCGGACTCGCGGCCGACGCTAAGCACTTTGATATATCCTCGTTTCTGCGATTCTTATCCGTATTTTATCCGTTATCCATATCCATATTCATCCTATTGAAACTGATCGATGGTTCTTGAGAACCCACTTCTCCCGTATCTCACTTGGCTAGTCGGCTATCCGTGGACAGACTCGCAGGCGGTTTTCGATAGCGCCTTGTTTCGCTTTGTCCTGACGGCGATCGTTCTGGCCGTTATTGCGCTGGTCGCGGGGTTTCTAATTGCCCTGGTCCGGCATGGGCCGTTGAAGGCCGGCGATATTACCTACAAGGTCGTCGTCAACGGCTTCCGCGAGCTGTTCCGCACGTCGCCAAGGCGCGTTTGGGCGATTGCCCGGCTGGCGATCAAGGAATCGATCCGCCGGCGCGTGATTGTCGCACTGGCCATTTATGTGGTGATTCTGTTATTTGCCGGATGGTTTCTGCAAACCGGCTATCGCGAGCCTGGAAAGCTGTTCTTTAGCGTGGTGCTAACGGCAACGACCTATTTGATCCTCTTGATCGCGCTCTTGATTAGTTGCTTCAGCTTGCCCAACGACTTCAAGTCGAAAACCATTTACACCGTGGTTACCAAGCCGGTGCGGGCGGGCGACATCATTCTCGGTCGCATTCTCGGTTTCACCATCGTGGGCACCGCGCTGCTTGCGATCATGGCGTTGTTCAGCGGCGCATTCGTTTGGCGAATGCTGGAGCATACCCACGCGGTGAAGATCGACTCTCTGCAAAATGTCTACGACGCCAAGGGAAATGTCGTCGGCAAGAAAGGCCGCACCACCACCAATCAGCAGCATTTCCACGAGGTCGAAATCCTGCCGGATGGCACTGGCATCGCCAAGTCGACCAACGAGCACGAGCACGAGATCACCAGCAAGGAAGTAGGCGGCGAAACAACCTATCACCTCAGCGGGCCTCGCGGCCTATTGCGGGCACGGGTGCCCGAGTATGGCAAAGTGCGATTTACCGACCGCAAGGGCGTCGAGGTTGCCAAGGGCGTCAGCGTCGGCAGCGAGTGGACCTATCGCAGCTTCGTCGAAGGCGGCACCCCGATGTCGGCCATTTGGACCTTCAGCGGCATCAATGAAAACAGCTTCCGCCGCGACTCGGATGGGGCCGAGGTGTTGCCGCTCGAGTTGATCGTGCGGGTGTTCCGCACGTTCAAAGGCGACATCGAAAGCGGCATTCAAGGCATCATCCAGCTTCGCAATCCCGTGCCGAAGGCCGATGGCAAGTTCGTCAAGAGCGAGCCCTGGACGTTCCGGGCGAAAGATGGTTCGGTCAACACCTTCGATTGGTCGCGCAAACTGGCCGATGCCGACCAGCGGCCGATCGATTTGCTGAAAGACCTCGTGTCGGAAGACGGCCGGCTCGAGGTGATCGTGCAGTCTCTCGATCGGGCCCAATACTACGGCTTTGCCCAGCCAGATTGCTACATTCGCTTGCCGGATGGCTCGCCCCTATGGAATTTCATCAAGGCACAGGCCAGCATCTGGATTCAGATGGTGCTCGTAATCGCCATCGGCGTGACCTGCAGCACGCTGGTGAACGCACCGGTCGCGATGCTCTTTACGATCTCGTTTATCACGCTCGGCTTCTTCCGGCAGTTCTTTGTCGATGTCGCCATTGGCAAACAAGTTGGCGGCGGCCCCGTAGAATCTTTATATCGCATCGTGACGCAGATGAATCAAACGTCGCCGCTGGCCGAAAACCTCGGCACCGAGTTGATCAAGAACATCGACCTGGTTTTGAAGAAGGGCATGGAAAGCCTGGCGTTTGTATTGCCTGATTTTCGCTCTTTCAGCACGGTCGACTACGTTGCTTATGGATTCAATATTCCGATGAATCACCTCCACCAAGACCTTACGGTGTTCTTGGCCTATCTGCTGGGGCTGGTCGTAATCGGCTACTTCTTCCTGCGAACGCGTGAGGTGGCCAAATGACCGAACGCTCCTCGTTTTATCGCAAGCTCGCTTATCTGGGCATCATTGTGCTTTTGGCCTTCCCGATCGTTTGGCTTAGCTTGCCGGCCACGACCACGAAGGAAGGCGGCAAGCTCGCTCAATTGCGGAAAGAGAATCAGCTCGCTCAAGTGAATCTCGGGGAGGTCGACCCGGCCAGCGAAACCATCAAGCTGGCGACACTCGGCCTGCGTGGCGTGGCGGTAAACCTGCTCTGGGAAAAGGCCAACTACTACAAGAAAGTCGAAGACTGGACCAACCTCACCGCGACGCTCGAGCAACTGGCCAAGCTCCAACCGAACTATATCACGTTCTGGAAGTTCCAGGCGTGGAATCTGACGTACAACGTGTCGGTCGAGTTCGATGACTATCACGATCGCTATTATTATGTTCGTCGCGGTATTGAATTCCTGCAGGAAGGCGAGCACTACAACGCCAACAATCCGCAACTGCTGTGGGATCTGGGTTGGTTCATCGGCCAGAAGATCGGTCGGGCCGACGAGTATGTGCAGTACCGCCGATTGTTCAAATCGGATGAGGATTTTCATCCAGCCGATCGTTCGCTGGAAGATCGCGACAACTGGCTGGTGGGAAAAGAATGGTACAAAACAGCGATTGACGCAGTCGACAACAAGGGCAAGAGCCTGGGCCGCAAGAGCCCACGCGATTTCTACTCCAGCCCGGCCAAGTCGCAAATGAACTATGCCGAAGCCATCGAGGAAGAAGGCGCGTTCGATAAGGCCCGGCGCGCCTGGCAAAAAGCGGCCGAAGAGTGGGCCCAATTCGGCAAACAGATGATCGAGCACTCGACCGGCGTGCGCTTGTACCTCGGTTCGCAAAAAGACTTGGAAAAAAAGGTAGCCGAATTGCGGGCCAAGCTCGACGCACTCGAGCCAGATGCGCGAAAGAAAGCCGCCGAGGAAAAACGCAAAGCATTGAAGCCGGAAGAATTGGCTCTGCTCGACATGCCTCGCGAAAAGGTGCCAGCCGACCAGCAGCAGAAGCGCGCGGATATCGAGGCCCAGGTTCTTGTGACCGATCGAGACGTGGCCGAGCATATCGCGAAAGATCAGCCCGCCAAGGCCAACGAGGCGATGCAGTTGGCCAGCGATATTACACGCGAAGACACCCAGCTTCAGTACACGATCAACTACAAGCACGATGCCAATTACGACTACTGGGAGAATCGAGCCAACTTCGAGCAAACGCCAGACGCGCTCAAGGCGCGCGAGTTGATGTTCGAAGCGAAGAAAGCCTTCAAGGAGGCCGACATCGCCAAGGCGAAGGATCTCTATCGCGAAGGTTTTGCCAAGTGGCGAGCCGTGATCGATAAGTTCCCCATGATCCTGGATGATGACCAAACCACCGGCAGCGACATCCTGGATTTCGTGAAGGGGTATCGTCGCGTGCTCGATCAGTTTGACGAGCGCATCGGCGACGACTTCCCGCTGTGGGAAGTGATCGAAAACTTCGATCGTGAAGGCGACTTCACCGAAGACGTCGCGGCGCGCCGCAAGCGCAAGGGACTTCCGCCGCTCTATCCCACCGCGCCAGAACCCACGCCGGCAGAGCCGCAACAAGGCGGTCCTGGCCCTGCCGGCGCAGAGAAGCCAGCGGCGCCAGCAGAGAAGCCAGCGCCCGCCGAAGCGCCGAAGACTGCCGAGGCAACAGAAACGAAAGCGGGCGAAGCGAAAGAAGGAGAAGCCAAGGAGGCTAAAGACTCTGCGCAGAAACCGCCGGCAGCTCCTGAAGCCGCTCCTGCTACTGATAGCACGAAAAAGTAAATGGCATTCACGCGAGATTCTCTAGTTATTTCTCGCGCGCCCGCAAAGTCGGACAATTCTACTTAGGCCAGCAGGCTCCATCGGTCGATAAAGACGCGGAGAGCCTGCGCCCTCGTTTCCCACTTGCTTGCATTCTGACAGCAGGCGAGGTTGCTGGCTCATGTGTTTCAGCGAGAGCAAACGCATGTTGCAACGATCGCTCAGCATGGTATTTGGATTCACGCTCGTCTTCGGATGCGCGGCGTCGCACGACTTGCTCATGGCAGCGCCGCCTGAAGTGCGGCCAGTGCGCACCATTCAATGCGAAGACATCGAGGACCATCGCCCGACGGTCGTGACCGGTGTCGCGATGACCCGCGACGGCAAGACGGTAGCCGCCGCTACGGATGATCACCGCGTCTTCATCTGGAACGCGACTTCCGGTGAGCTGACTGGCCACATGGATTCGCATGTGGATTGGGTTCACTCCGTTGTGATGTCTCCCGATGGGGCGATGCTTGCCTCGGGCGGCGCCGATCGAATGCTTTCCATGTGGGATGTTGTCGGCCACAAACAAACATTGCATATTCCCGCTTGTGAAAAGGGAGTCTCGACCGTCTGCCTCCACCCGAACAACCAGCAACTGGCGGTTGTTGGCTTCAGCAAGAAGCTGCAGATCATCAACAGCTCATCAGGCAAAACCACGCAAGAGCTCGAATGCCCGTGCGCCGACACGCGCACGATCGCGTTCTCGCCAAAGGGCGACCGGATGGCCGCCGCCGGTCGCAACGGCAAAATCCGAATTTGGAACGTGGAGAATGGCTCGACACGGAAAGACATCGAAACGGAGAGCCGCCGCATTCGCGCGTTGGCTTTCTCTCCAGACGGCAAGTATCTGGCGGCGGCTGGTACGAGCACCAAGATTCGCCTGTTCGACACCGTGACCGGCAACCTGTTGAAATCATTCGAGACTCGCCCGGCCAAGGTTTACTCGCTCGTATTTCTCGATAACCAGCGTCTCGCGACGGGGGGCACCGACGACCGCGTGACGATCTGGGACATTGAGAACGAGCAGCCCACGGTCCAATTGGTTGGGCACACCGGCACCGTGGCCGCCTTGGCCTGCGACGCCACGGGCAACGTCATCGTCTCGGGCAGCTACGACACAACGCTTTGCATTTGGAATCTCGTCAACAAGCAAGTGCCAGCCACGGCTTCGCGCGCCGCGGCTGGCGACGCTCGCTAATCCCCCCTGCATCATCGTTCGACAGCGCAAGAGCGCATGGAGGCGCCTCGTGGGAATTCTCGGCACACTTCGCAATCTCTGCCTAGGCAATAGCCAGGCCGGCGTTCAGGCGGATCGCATTGCTCGCAACTTCAAAGCGAACTCGCGCGGCCCGCGCCGTTGCCAGCTTGAAGAACTCGAGGCCCGCCGGTTGTTCGCCGTCGATGTCGCGCCGCACGTGCTGCTCGGCTCGGTTTACTTCGAAGAAGCGACCGGCGACGACAGCAAGGCAGACACGATTCAGGTTTCCTTCAACGGCGGCGCGCAAGGCACCACACTCAACAAACTCACGATCAACGGCGACAAACGCCAGGACGGTCTTTCAGACGGCGACGTCTTCTTCGACACGGCCGCCGGAGGGATCGGCGCATTCAAGTACGCCGGCTTGTCGATCGTCAGCGCGAACGGTTTCACGGTCAATAGTGTGACGGTGGTCGACGGCGGCTCGCAGATCGTTTTCGATCTCACCGGTTTTGACGCCGGCGAGAAGCTCGTGTTCGCGGTCGACGCCGACGAAGCACAGTATGTCGAAGGCACGAAGGTCGACGCCAATTCGCTCGTCGAAGGCCAGGAGTTTCAGCGTTCATGGCTGACGGGCCAGTTCACCGCCGTCGGGTATGTCGACCTCACCATGTCGACGCAGTTCTGGGACGACTTCGACGAAAACTTC
>CAZGMU010000282.1:4675-6683 GCA_964526975.1 uncultured Planctomycetaceae bacterium | reverse complement strand
GCCTTGCCGTCGCCGTTGGTGTCTTCGGCGTAGAGGAGATCGGGGGCGGCGCTGATGAGCACGCCCTTGCCCCAGACGGTGACGCCGAAGGGCTCGGAGATTTTGTCGAGGAAGACCGTGCTGGTTTCGAAGCGGCCGTCGCCGTCGCGGTCTTCGAGGAAGCTGATGCGGCCGGCAGGCGGACAGGACTGGCCGTCTTTGCAGCCGTAGTCGAGGGCTTGAGAAACCCAGACTTTGCCATCGGGGCCGAAGTCGATCGAGGTGGGGCTTTGAATGGCGGGCTCGGAGGCGACGAGCTCGATTTGCATGTCGGGGCGGACCTGAATGGTGGCGAGCGACTCGGTGGGCGACTTGGGCAGAACGCCTTGCGTGCCTTGTTTCTTGTCCTGGGTTTTGAATGTGTCGCCAAGCTCGGCGTGAACGGTGGAGATGATTTTCTCTTCGAGACCGGGGGCGAATGGAGCGGGCAGGTTGTAGTAGATCATCGCGCCGCCTCCTTCGTAGCCGCCTTCGCGAAGGATGCGTTCGGAGGGGATGTAGGCGGGGCAGTCGTTCGAGTAGCCGTTGATCCACAGGCGGGGGGAATCAAACTCTTGCTTGAGCCGAAGCGAATAATCGACGACCACTTCCCCGGAGAGGAAAACCATGGCGAGCTTGTCGCCGAATTTCCAGGTTTGCACTGGGTAGTTGACTTCGGTGGCGAGTTGCTTGCCGGCGTCGAGCTTGTCGAGCTGCACCTTGGCGTAGTAACCCTCGGGGCCTTTGATCTTCGCGCGTTCTTCCCATTCGACTCGGGTGGGCAATTTTTGCAATGGGATTTGGATTTCTCTGAGCTGGCAATCGACGTTGCCTTCGAGGCGGGTGAGCGTTGTACCGAAAAGCCGCTCGACTTCGGTGGCGATTTCGCGAGCATATTGCTGGGCGAACTCCGCTTTGTCGTTTTGCACGTTGCAAGCCGGGTTGGAGTCGGCGCCGCAACCGACCGAAACGAGGGCCACGGCATCGGGAAATCTTTTTTCGAGCTCGGCTGCGGTGTAACCGGCCCAGTCGCCGCTGGTTTTATAATCGGAGAGGACGACGCAATGGCAGGCGTAACTGAGGTAGATGCCGAGCACCTTGCCATTGGCATCGGTGATTTTGAGAACGGGGAGATCGTGGTCGACAGGACCGCCGGGCGTGCGGCGGTTGATCGAGAAGCCGGCTTTGCCGATGCCGAACTGAAGGTGGGCCGGCTTCATGTTGTCGAGCGCCTGGATGGCGGCTTGCTCGATTTTGTCGGTGTATTCTTGGGTGTACTTATCGATGCGTGCTTGTTGATCGGGCGGAATGGGAGCGCCGAACATGGTTTCGAGCACGCCATTGAGCATGGGGGTGGTGTGACAATGGGTGGCGGTGACGGCGAGTCGCTCGCTGGGGAGTTTCTTTTTGGCTTCGAGGCGTTTGGCGACTTCGGCGCGGACGGCGGCGGGCACGCCGATCGTGTCGACCGCGACGACGACGGCCGGCTTGCCGTCTGGGCCCGCAATGGCCATGGCGCGGGCGAAAATGTGCTCGCGGACGCCGACTGATTCGGTTTGGCGAACATAGAAGCCGCTGAGCCGGATGGGGCCTTCGGGCGTAATATCGGCTTTCGCAAGCCCTACCTGATAGCTAAGGGAAGGTGCTTTCTCACCGCGTGAAGTTGCACCGAGGCACAGTGCCGTGAGCAATGGCAGGAACGATGTTGCAAAGCGTGCGACCATAAGAGAACTGGGCTTTTGCATAGCGAACGGTACCTCCGCCGGGACAATAATACTGATATAGAATTAGAATACAGTGTAACATCGCGACGAACGGGCAGCTATCGATCGCACGCGTAAAGGACTCTTCTGTCCGCGCTAGCCAGCCGTGTCCAGGTAGGGATCCTGGCTCATCTGCCGCTGCATTTTCTGCCGCTCTTTCTCGTGATACAGCAGAATTTTGCGATCACGAAAATGGCGTCGCTCGACCTTCCGCTGAGCCTTGTAGA
>CAZGMU010000282.1:0-4620 GCA_964526975.1 uncultured Planctomycetaceae bacterium | reverse complement strand
GTTTCGAGTATTTCGTCATCGAGCGCGAGAAACTGGCGGTAGGTGCCTGGGTCGCCTTGGCGGCCGCAACGGCCGATCAATTGGCGATCGATCCGTTGGGCCTCATGCAGTTCGGTGCAAATGACATGCAGCCCGCCCAGTTCGTAGACGCCCTTGCCAAGGCGAACGTCGGTGCCGCGGCCAGCCATGTTGGTCGCTACGGTCACTTTGCCGATTTCGCCTGCTCGGGCCACGATTTCCGCCTCGGCCGCTACGTGTCGAGCATTCAACACTTGATGATCGATCCCACGTTCGTTCAGTAAATGCGACAGCAGCTCGCTTTTATCGATTGAGCGAGTGCCGATGAGAACCGGCCGGCCCAGTTCGTGCTGCTCGGCCAGGTCGTCGATGATCGCGCGCCATTTGTCTTGGGCGGTTCCAAACACCAAGGTCGGCAGCTTCTGGCGGATCGGCGGCCGATTTGTCGGCACGGGCAGCACGCGGCAGCCGTAGATTTTGTGCAGTTCGCCGGCGCTGGTCGAGGCCGTGCCCGTCATGCCGGCTAATCGCTCGTAGCGCAGAAAGAAGTCCTGCACGGTAATCCGCGCCGCCTGATTCGTGGCGAACGTGATTTTCACCCCTTCTTTCGCTTCGACGGCCTGATGAATGCCCGCTCGCCACTTGCGGCCTTCGCCCAAGCGGCCTGTAAACTCATCGACGATGACAATCTCGCCGTCGCGAACCACGTATTGCCGATCCAGAATCATTTCGCGGCCGACTTTGATCGCCCGCTCGATATGCTCGTAAATCGACGAAAGCGGCATCCGGTCCATCGCGGCTGGCTTGGACAGCTCCCGTACCCGGCGGCGGCCCGCCAGATTCAACTCGACCGTTTTCTCTTTATGGTCGTACTCGAAGTGCTCCTCTTCGACAAACTCGCCGACATTCTTCGCTGCCCAGCGATACGCCTCGGCTTCAAGCTCTTCTTCCTCGCCTGGAAGAGCGCTGATGATCAACGGAGTGCGCGCTTCATCGATGAGAATGCTGTCGGCCTCGTCGACCAGCATGAAATGCAGTTCTCCTTGCACGGGCTGCTCGTTATCTCGGCCGGCTTGCCCGAGCATCGCGCCGAACAGGTCGCGTTGCCCTTCGCTGATCCGCCGCTTGAGCAGGCGGTCGCGGAGGAAGTCGAAGCCCATTTCGTTGGCCGTGCCGTAGGTGATATCGCATGCATACTGCTGGGCCCGCTCGGATTGTTGCATTTGCTGCTGAATGCAGCCGACCTTCATGCCGAGCGTTTCGTAGAGAGGGCGCATCCAGTCGGCGTCGCGTTTGGCGAGGTAGTCGTTGACTGTGGCGAGGTGGGCCCCATTCCCTTCCAGCGCGGCCAGGTAGAGTGGCAATGTCGCGGTGAGTGTTTTTCCTTCGCCCGTTTGCATCTCGACGATCGAGTTATGATGCACCGCTGCACCGCCCAGGAGTTGCACGTCGAAGTGCCGCATGTTCATTCGTCGTCGCCCGGCCTCGCGGACGAGAGCAAATGCTTCGACTAATAGCCGATCGAGTGGCTCGCCGCTTCGCGCCCGATAGCGAAGCGACAAACTCGTTTTTTTCAGATCGAAGTCACTTAGTTGTTGAAGCGATTCTTCCAGCGCGGCGATCTGAGGGACGTACCGCGACCAGTGTTGAATGCCGGAGCGGCCAAAGCTGTTAAACAAGCCGCCGATGCGTCGAAAATGGCCGTTGTTCGCTGACATGGAAAAAACGAAACCGAATAAAGCGGAGGGCCATGAAGAAGATGGTGAGTTGATGAATTATTGCATGAGGCCGGGCTGCCGTCTTCCCGGAAGCCAATTTGGCAAATCATAAAAGATTCGACCGCGCGTCACTGTCAGAATGATCAGAATCGTCGCAACGGGGCGCATGGGCATCTGCAATGGCTGAAGCGGCTGCCCTATTTTACGACATCGATCGATTTAATCACGATCGGCGGATCGGGAGTTTGAACAAAGTCGCCGTCGCCGGTTGTTGTCGGAGCTTGGGAAATTTTCTCTGCTACATCGAGCCCCTCGGTAACCTGGCCGAAAACGCAATATCCATATTCGGCCGCTCCATCGCCCCTGTGATCGCGTTGGGGGGCATCCGCCAGATTGATGAAGAACTGACTGGTGGCGCTGTCGATGTGCGCTCCGTCGCGGGCCATCGCAATGGCGCCGCGGACATTTTTTAACCCGTTGTGAGCTTCGTTGCGAATCGGAGCGTTTGTCGATTTTGGTTGGCGATCGGCCGAATATCCGCCGGCCACGAGCATTTTGCCCGCGTCGATGTAATGCACCAGCGTGTTGTCATAAAAATTTTCGTTGGTGTAGTTCAAGAAATTGCGAACCGTGCCCGGCGCTTGCACGCCGTCTAGCTGAACGGTGATGACCCCCTGGCTGGTTTCGATTCGCACCACCGGCTTTTCCAGGTCGACCCTTTTCGCGGCCGGTGGATTAACCGTCGCTTTAGTCGCATCGGGAGATTTTTCCGCTTCACCGCTGGCGGTCGCGGCAGGTGGCGAAGATCGACTGCAACCCGCGATCCCACCAAGAATGGCACTCATCGCGCAGACAAAAAGACAAAGCCGGGAAGGACAAACAGAGTTCATATCTGTTGGCAGTGATAAGGTGAACCGTAACACAAAAGCAGCGAGCCGCCAGGTTTATCCCGACGGGGGGAGCAGACTCGCTATCAAACTGGGCGCAACGTCTCGAAATTAGGCCACGCAGTAATTTACGCGGCGCTCCTCCTAGCAACAATGTCATCCTTGGGTCGGGTTGCTTATTCTCGCCAAACAATCAGAAATTCTGCCTGCATTAGGTATTTTCTGGGGGTGTCTGGGCTTTGCTCGGAGAATCGCGCTAAGCCGCTAGCGATTGGATAACGGTTTGCTGGTAACAGGTTTATCTTGGGGTTTGGCGTAAATTTCTTTGCAAAGTTGGGCGTCCGCCAATCTTTTTCTTTGCTTAGCGAACACTTCATAGCATTTTCGTCTCCTAGTAGATAAAATAGCGAGCGTGCATCGGGCCGAGTTTTCTGCGACGTTCAGCCATCGACCGGGCGGTCTGGTTGAGTCTTCCGCGCCTCGCGCCGCATTAGGCGGTTAGGTAAAAGGGAAGTGATCGCATGGGCAACCGAATTTTTGTGGGTATCGTGGTGACGCTCTGGGCCGGGACGATGTCCTGGCTCATGATCGCGCGAATTTTGCCGCCGTTTTTTCAGGGCGAGCCTCCTATCCACGGAGCTTTGATCAACGACCCCGTCTGTTGGGAAATCCAATACGACGGGCGACCCGTCGGCTACGCTGTCAGTCAGTCGGTGCCGGGCGCCATGTCGACCACCGAAATCCACAGCCGGATCAAAGTCGAGGGGATCAAAGTTCGTGAGCTGGCCCCCCAATGGATGGTCGGCCTGGTTCGCAGCCTCGGGGCGGTTTCGCTCGATACTCGTAGCGTTTTCGTCCTCGATTCCCTTGATAATCTGTCGTCGTTCAGCACCAAGGTCCGCCTCAATGACATGCCTGCCATCATGCGCGTGCGGGGCAAGGTCGACGGCGCCGAGCTCAAGCTTACCATCCAATCAGGCGAGTCAACTCACGCCCCCGTCAGTTACCAGATTCCCTCCAATTCCTCGCTTTTCAGTGAGTTGACTCCAGAGCCCAAAATGTTGCAGGTCTATGTCGGCCGGAAATGGCAACAAGAAGTCTACAGCCCCTTTCGTTCGCCGGGAAATTCTTTGGAAATCCTCCAGGCTGAAGTCGTCGAAGAACGGTCGATCGATCACCGTGGCGAACACGTTCGGGCTCGAAAAATCGAGTACCGGAGTCTTTCAAGCGCCGGGGTCACGGCAGATAATAGGTTGCGAGCAGTCGTCTGGGTGGGGGAAGATGGTACCGTGCTCCTCCAGGACGTCTACCTCATGGATGCCAAGCTCCGCTTCGAGCGCTGCATGGAGCCCCACAAAATCAAGCTGGCTGAAGACTTATTGGATATCAATTCGGTCGCAACTGTTTACGTGCCGCCGTCGAAACCAGCGCCGCAAGCCTCTCCCAGATGATCGAATTTCAGCAGGTTTACCGATCATACGGCAGTAAGGTAGCGGTCAAGAACCTGAACTTGCGGATAAACAGCGGCGAGTTATTCGCCCTTTTGGGGCACAACGGGGCCGGCAAGACCACCGCCATCAAAATGCTGATTGGCCTCATCCGCCCCAGTAACGGAGTGGTCCGTGTCGGCGGCTTCGATGTCGTGCGCCAGACTCGAGAGGCCGTCGCACTCATCGGCTATGTTCCCGATCAACCATTTCTCTACGACAAGCTTTCGGGGCGAGAGGTCTTGCAGTTTATCGGTCGAATGTACGGCATGGACAATGCCCAGGTTGCGCGGGCCATCGATCGTGAGACCGAGCGGTTCGAGCTGCAAGAATTCGTTGATGGCCTAACTGAAACCTACTCCCACGGAATGAAACAGCGGATGGTCTTTGCCGCTGCGTTTCTTCATTCTCCACGTGTTCTGGTCGTCGATGAGCCCATGCTCGGCCTCGATCCCCATAGCATCCGCCTTGTGAAAGACTTGCTGAAAGACGAGGTCGCGGCAGGCATGT
>CAZGMU010000281.1:6086-6686 GCA_964526975.1 uncultured Planctomycetaceae bacterium | reverse complement strand
CTATCGCGACTATGTGATCAAGTCGTTCAACGACAACCTCCCCTTCAATCAATTCACGATCGAGCAACTGGCTGGCGATCTCTTGCCCAACCCGACGATGTGGCAAATCGTCGCCACCGGCTACAACCGCATCTTGCAAACCACGCATGAGGGCGGCGCGCAAGACGCCGAGTATCGCGCGATCATGATGGCCGACCGTGTGCGCAACTTCTCTGAAACCTGGCTGGCCGGCTCGATGGGTTGTGCCCAATGTCACGACCATAAATTCGATCCGTACACGCAGGACGACTTCTACAGCCTGCAAGCATTCTTTGCCGATGTCGACCAGTATGGCTCATTCCAGGCCGTCGGCAGCAACACGCTTCCCACGCCGCGCCCGCCCGAGATGCTCGCCTGGACGCTCCCCACCTACGAAAAGATTCAAAAAATCGACGCTCAGATTGCTGCCGAGGAAGCCGAGGTGAATGGCTTGCTCAAATCGGGATGGGAAAAGCATCGCGACGAGTTGGTCAAGCTCAAGAAAGAGCGGCTTGAGCTCGAAGCCCAGTTCGTTCCCACGATGATTACCAAGGCGATTCCGCCCCGCGAAATCCGTATCCT
>CAZGMU010000281.1:344-6076 GCA_964526975.1 uncultured Planctomycetaceae bacterium | reverse complement strand
AGCCCCACGTGCCCCATTGCTTCAAGCAGCTCGATACCGGCGATCGCCGCGCCACGCGTCTCGATTTGGCCAACTGGCTTGTATCGCCCGATCATCCGCTGACTGCCCGCGTCGTCGTCAACCGCTTGTGGAAGCAATTCTACGGTATTGGCCTGTCGAAGGGCCTGATCGATATGGGCTCGCGTGGCGAAGTACCGCCCAATCAGGAACTCCTCGATTGGCTTGCGCTAGAGTTCATGGACAAAGGCTGGGACATGAAGCACATGATCCGGCTGATGGTCACTACGAGCGCCTATCGTCAGTCATCGCTTCCACGGCCGGAAGTCGACGCGGTCGATCCAGACAATCGCTTGGTGGCCCATCAGTCGCGCTTCCGGATGGAAGCCGAGCAGATTCGCGACAACGCCCTCGCCGTTAGCGGTTTGCTCGTAAATAAGCTCGGCGGCGACATCATTCGCCCCTATCAGCCGGCCAAGTATTACGCGCCGCTTAACTTTCCCGAGCGCGATTACACCGCCTCCACCGGCGACGATCAGTTCCGCCGGGCCGTCTACATCCACTGGCAGCGGCAGTTCCTCCACCCGTTCTTGCTCGCCTTCGATGCGCCCACGCGCGAAGAATGCACCGCCTTGCGGCCAATCTCCAGCACACCGACGGCCGCCCTCGTACTGCTCAACGATCCGGAGTTCATCGAAGCGGCTCGCGCGCTTGCCGCCAAAATTCTCGACAAGGCGCCTGCCGACGACGAGAAACGAATCCGCTGGGCTTGGCGCCAAGTCCTCGGACGCGATGCTTCCTTAGCCGAACAGAAGGTCCTCGCGGCCTTGCTCGAAAAGCACCGCAAGGAATACACGGCCGATACCAAAGCAGCCGAGGCTCTCCTGACCGTCGGCATTTCGCCCCGCCCGACCAACATCGACGCGGCCGAACTCGCCGCCTGGACCTCCCTCAGCCGCGTCCTCTTGAACCTCAACGAAACGATTACTCGCAACTAACAGTTCACTCGCAAACGATTTAGCGGCGGCGCTTACGTCGCGCTTCCTTCAATACATCCCAAGAAAACCAGAATCACGAATAGGACGACGACAAGTTTTCGCCCCAGCAGGTAAATCATGGATTCCAACTTCCCAGTCGAGCAACTTGCCCGCCGCGCCTTCCTCGGTCAGGCCTCGATGGGCCTCGGCTCCGTCGCGCTCGCCGGCCTGTTGCAGCCCAAACTGTTGGCCGCGGCAAAGGAGGCTGCCAGGCCGAACCTCAAGCAATACCGCGGCGTCGTCAATCCGCTCCACTGCACCCCAAAAGCCAAGCGGGTGATCTTTCTCTGCATGGCCGGCGGCCCTTCCCAGTTCGAGTTGTTCGAGGAAAAGCCAAAACTTGCCGCCATGCACGGCAAGCCCGTGCCCGAGTCCTACACCAAGGGCCAGCCCATCGCCCAGTTGCAGAACCAGAAAGAGCTCCTCTGTTTCGGCCCTCAGGCTACCTTCAGCCGCTACGGCCAATCGGGCCAATTGATCAGTAACTTCCTGCCTCACATCGGCAGCGTCGCTGACGACATCTGCGTCATCCGCTCGATGCAGACTGAGCAAATCAACCACGACCCGGCCCATACCTTCATGAACACCGGCACGGCCATCTCCGGCCGGCCTAGCATGGGCTCTTGGGTGAACTACGGCCTGGGCAGCGATTGCGACAATCTACCCGGCTTTGTCGTCATGCTGAGCCGCGCTGGCACCCGCTCGCCGCAACCGGTCTCCTCGCGGCAATGGCACAGCGGTTTTCTCCCCGGCAAGTTTCAAGGCGTGCAGTTCTACTCGACCGGCGATCCGGTCCACTACGTCAACAACCCGCCCGGCGTCGATCAGGGCCGGCAGAAAGATGTCATCTCGACCGTCAATGTTCTGAATCGCATGCGCGATGCCGTCGAGAAAAACCCAGACATCGCCACCCGCGTTGCCCAGTACGAACTAGCCTACCGCATGCAGATGAGCGTGCCCGAGCTGGTCAATATTGCCGACGAGCCCAAGCACGTCCTCGATATGTACGGCGTCAAAGGACCGGACGGATCATTCGCGTACAACTGCTTATTGGCTCGTCGCCTGGCCGAGCGCGGCGTGCGGTTCATCCACCTGTACCATCGCGATTGGGATTTCCACGACGGCATCCGCACTCATATCCCAGAGCTATGCGAGTCGGCCGATCAGCCCAGCGCCGCGCTGATCATGGATCTCAAACAGCGCGGCATGCTCGACGATACGCTCATCGTCTGGGGCGGCGAATTCGGCCGCACGCCCATGGCCCAGGGCGACGTTTCGAAGCCCAAGGCCGGTCGCGACCATCACATCCGCGGTTTTACCATGTGGATGGCCGGCGGCGGCATCAAAGGCGGTCTCTCCCACGGCGAGACCGACGAGCTCGGCTACTACGCCGTGAAGGATCCCGTTCACGTCCACGACCTGCACGCGACGATTTTGCATCAACTAGGCATCGACCACGAACGCCTGACCTACCGCTACCAAGGCCGTGACTTCCGCCTTACCGACGTCGCCGGCAAAGTCGTAAGCCAAATTCTCACCTAGCCTTGTCCACTTGTTGATGCGATTGATTACTGCAGGGCTGCCCCTTTAGCGGCGGCGTTCACGCCGCGCATTCACCACAGAGCTCCGCGCAAAAAAGCGCTCCGAGCCATCGTCCCTGCGCAGAAGTTTCAGTGGAACGACACACGGAGCGCTTGTTGTTTTTAGCAGCGACGGAAGCGGTCGCTCTGGCCGCGTTACCGATTCGGGTCTTCGCCCAAACGTCCCCTCCGGTCGTTGAAGATGCTGAAAAACGGCCTTCCTCGGGTTACGGCAAACCACAGTCACCCGGACGCATCTGATCTTGGTGCGGCCGGCTTCCGTCGTGATCGATTGCGATCAACAGTGAGTGCAAAACGCATTCCACTCTTATAACCAACGCCCTGAACATCCTAAAAGTTTGGTGAACGATAACGCGGCTGCGGGCTCCATCCAGTGTAATCCCTCAAAGAGGACATCCGTCGCTCACGCCCCAACAACCCTTCATTAATTATCAACGCCGCATCACTGGCCACTTCGCCATCACTGTGATCAAAAATCAACCACCGTTCACACGGTAAAAGTTCATGGCGGATATAGTCTCGGCCATGGATTGGAGCCAGATTGATCTCACGCAGAGACGCGGAGGCGCAGAGAAAGGGTTCAAACGCGAATCGACAGGAATCCAACTTTCATCTGTGTAAGTTATCGTTCCAATTTATTTTTCTCCGCGCTCTCTGCGCCTCTGCGAGAGCTTATCGAATAACAACCACATATTTATGAGCAGGTTGAATAGCCACGAAAAGCGTTCTCAGCCGAGGACTACCACAGTAAGACTCCAACGCGCAAATCTAGCTCATTTCAAGCTATTTCAATCGATTACAGCCGGTTGTGCGCCTAGTCCACCACCGTTAAACTGAGAGTTCGCTGGCCGCAGCGTCAAAGTGGCTGAGGCCGAACCAGCCGTTAGAGGACCGGATGAAAAAGACGTTTCAAAACAAGCCGACCACCAAGGGGGCAGGAAAACTCACGCTCGAATCCGGCGACGTTGAGCTTCCCATTATCGTCGGCACCGAAAATGAACACGCCGTCGATATTTCCAAGCTTCGTGCCAAAACCGGCTACATTACTTGGGACGAAGGCTACATGAACACCGGCGCGACCACCAGCGCCATCACCTTCCTCGACGGCGAGGCCGGCATTTTGCGCTACCGGGGCTACCCTGTCGAACAGCTAGCCGCCAATTGCGACTTTATCGAAGTTTCCTACCTGCTCCTCTACGGCGAGCTGCCGACCGCCGACCAACTCGAAGATTTTCGCAAAAAGCTTCGTCGTCACACCATGCTGCACGAAGACATGCGGCTCTTTTACGATGGCTTCCCTCGCGATGCCCATCCGATGGCCATTTGCAGCTCGGTCATCGGCGCGCTTTCCACTTTTTATCAAGACTCCCTGAGTGTCACCGACCCCGAGCAGGTCAGCCAGAGCGTGCTCCGTTTGATGGCCAAGCTGCCAACGATTGCCGCCTACGCCTACAAGAAATCGATCGGCCAACCGTTCGTCTACCCTCGCAACGACCTCACGTACTGCGAGAATTTCCTGCGAATGATGTTTGCTGTGCCGACCGAGCCCTTCGAGGCCGATCCAGATTTCGTCAACGCGCTCAATCTGCTTCTTATCGTTCATTCTGACCATGAGCAGAACTGCAGCACGTCGACCGTGCGGATGGTCGGTTCCTCGAACGCGAATCTGTTCGCCTCGATTTCGGCCGGCATCTGCGCCCTTTGGGGGCCGCTCCACGGCGGCGCCAATGAGGCCTGCGTCGCCATGCTCCAGCAAATCGTCAACGACGGCGGCGACGTCAAGAAATACGTTGCCATGGCCAAGGACAAGGACAACGACTTCCTGCTGATGGGTTTCGGCCACCGCGTCTACAAGAGTCACGATCCCCGGGCCACGATCATCAAGGCCGCCTGCGACAAGCTGCTAGCCAAGCGCCACATCAACGATCCGATCTTCGACGTCGCCAAGCAACTCGAAGAAGTCGCCCTGCGCGACGAATACTTCATCGAGCGCAAGCTCTACCCGAACGTCGACTTCTACTCCGGCGTCATCTATCGGGCGATCGGCATCCCCGTGCAGATGTTCACGGTGCTATTCGCGATGGGACGCCTGCCGGGATGGATTTCCCACTGGTTGGAAATGCACCAGAACCCGGCCACTAAAATCTGCCGACCGCGCCAAATCTACGTCGGCCCCACCAAGCGCGAATTTATCCCCAGAGACAAACGCCGCTAGTGGTCTGTCCAAGCTGATTGGACGGGTAGCTCGACTCGCAAGAGTCCGGAGAAATCGAACTCTTGCGAATTCAGCTACCCCGACATTTCACGATGGGCGTAACACTAGTCGTAAAATTGCCCGACGAAGTTCTGATGGAGATAGAACGCCTACCTTGAGTCATTTGTCCGGACTGGCTAAAGTAAAGGTCTCGCCGTTTTGCGATGCCGCTGACGCAACTCCTTGGCGTTTCTGCGGCATTGTCCCGCCTCCCCATTCTCCTAGCCGCCAAGAAAGGGAGCTTGATGCCTTCCACGGACAGCAATTCCGATTCGCCTAAATTTACACGTCGCCGTTTACTTGGCTCTGCTGCCGGCATGGCCACGGCTGCTGCCGCATCAATCTTCTTGCCTCCCAATCTAAGGAGAGCATTAGCGGAAACGTCGCCCCCTTCCGGTTCATTACGCGATATCAAACACGTTGTGTTGCTCATGCAGGAGAACCGGTCCTTCGATCATTATTTCGGTACGCTCGCCGGGGTGCGTGGCTTTAATGATCCGAGTGCCATGAAACTGCACCATGGGAAATCCGTCTTCTACCAACCAGATAAGCATAGCCCCGACGGATATCTATTGCCGTTTCATCTCGATACGAAAAAGACCAATTCGCAGAAAGTTCCGAGCACTAGCCACGCCTGGTCCACCCAGCATGCATCTTGGAACCACGGCAAGATGGATAGCTGGCTCAAAGCGCATCGCCACGCCGATGGCGAAAAGGGCCCTTTCTGCATGGGCTATTACAAACGCGACGATATCCCATTTCAGTTTGCCTTGGCCGAAGCCTTTACGATCTGCGATGCTTATCACTGTTCGGTGTTGGGGCCAACCTGGCCGAACCGGTTGT
>CAZGMU010000281.1:0-334 GCA_964526975.1 uncultured Planctomycetaceae bacterium | reverse complement strand
GTAGCCAGGATGAGTATGGCAACGATATGGCCGAAAGCGCACCGCCGGTCCTCACCGTCTATCAGCAAGATCGCTTTGTCGATCTCTGCCGTGGACCCCATGTGGCGACGGCCGGCGCCATCGATCCTGATGGCGAACATGGTGGGCCAGTTATCCAGAACAAAGACAACAATTTCCGCTGGACCACCTACGCCGAGCGCCTCGAAGCAGCCGGAGTAAGTTGGAAGGTATACAACGCCAAAGACGATCACCCCTATGATCCGTCGTTGGCTGACACGCCGTCAAAACATTATCCATTCAACCTGCTCGGCCATTTTCGCCAATTTTTGAAGGC
>CAZGMU010000280.1:0-6704 GCA_964526975.1 uncultured Planctomycetaceae bacterium | reverse complement strand
GAACCATACAAAGGCAAAGGTATCCGGTACGAAGGCGAGCAAGTTCGTCGCAAGGCCGGCAAGACAGCAACGTAAAAGGGTTGAGAGTTTAGGGTTGAGGGTTGAGGGTTTCGTGAATTCGGACACTCAACACTCAACACTCAACACTCGACGCTCCCAATCATGGAACATTTCAAGAAACTAGGCCAATTAAGAAAGCGTCGTGCGTTTCGCGTGCGCAAGCGCATTCGTGGCACTTCGGAACGGCCTCGCTTGAGCGTCGCTCGCAGCCACAGGCATATTGCCGCGCAGTTGATCGACGACATCACGGGCAAGACGATCGCATCCGCTTCGTCGTTGGATAAGAACCTTTCCGGAAAGATCAAATCGGGCGGCAATCAAGACGCCGCTCAGGCGATTGGCAAGGCAATTGCTGAACGGGGAATTGCCGCGGGTGTAAAGGCCGTTGCGTTTGATCGTGGCCCCTATCGCTACCACGGTCGTGTGGCCGCCTTGGCCGACGCCGCGCGCGAGGGTGGTCTCAGCTTTTAACGATATCCTAAAGACAAACAAATATGGCACCAAGTAAAGAGCGCAAAAGCGACCGTAACGCCCCCTCCGAGCGCATCGAAGGCGAGTTGTCCGAGAACATCGTCAAGATCAAGCGGTGCGCCGCAGTCGTGAAAGGTGGTCGTCGCTTCAGCTTCGCCGCGATGGTCGTCGTCGGCGATGGCAAAGGCAAGGTCGGTTGGGGCTATGGCAAGGCCAACGAAGTGCCTCCCTGCGTGGAAAAAGCCCGCAAGGAAGGCATGCGGAGCATGGTCAGCGTCACGCTCGACCGCAGCTCGATTTCTCACAAAGTCGAGGGTCACTACGGCGCCGCCCATGTGATTTTGCTTCCCGCCGCTCCTGGTGCGGGCGTGATCGCTGGCTCGGCGGTGCGTGCCGTCTGCGAAGCGGCCGGCATTCACGACATCCTGACCAAGAGCTTCGGCTCGAACAATCCAATCGCCCTGGTGAAGGCCACCTTTGCTGCTTTGAAACAACTTCGGCCCAAGGCCGACGTCGAACGCTTACGACAGGTTACGCTCACATGAACCTCAACGATGTAAATCGCGGTGTCCAAAAGAACCGCCCGCGCAAACGCCTGGGCCGAGGCATCGGCTCCGGCCAAGGCAAGACCGCCGGCCGTGGCCATAAGGGCCAATGGTCGCACAACGGCGTGTCGTTCCTTTCCATCTTCCAGGGTGGTACGATGCCGCTCGTACGGCGCGTGCCCAAGCGCGGCTTCAACAATCGCTGGGCCAAGACCGTACTTGTTGTGAACGTCGGCGACCTTAATGGCCACTTCAAGTCGGGCGACAAGGTCACTCCGGAAGCGCTTGTCGAAGCCAACCTGGTCCAAGGCAAGTACGACGAGCTGAAGATCCTCGGCAACGGCGAGGTGACCAAGAAGCTCAAGATTTCCGCTCATCGTTTCAGCCAGGCAGCCACCGAGAAAATCACCGCCGCGGGCGGCGAGGTTATCGTGCTCCCCGGCAAAGCTCCGGTCGTCAAAGGTAAGAAGAAAGAAGCCAAGGCTGGCTCGAAGAGCTAACTCGAAAGGGTGAGTAAGTCGGGTATCGGGTGTCAGGTGTCAGGTGTCAGTTTTCCGACACCTGGAACCTGACACCTGACACCTAATCTACTCACAGTGGTTGGAAACCATGTGGGAAAAAATCAAAGTCATCTGGAAGATTCCCGAGCTGCGCACCAAGATTGGTCTGACGCTGCTCATGCTGGCGATCTATCGTGTTGGCTTCCAAATTCAGGTGCCGATTCTCGATCCAGCCAAGGTGGCAGCCGCCGAAAAATCGACCGTTGGCGCGATGCTTGAGCAAGTCGCCATGCTCAGCGCCAGCCGCCTGAGCCAAGTTACGATCTTCGGTTTGGGCATCATGCCCTATATCTCCGCCTCCATCATTTTTCAACTATTGGCAAGCGTGTATCCGCCCCTCGAGCAATTACAAAAAGAAGGGGAGGCCGGCCGAAAAAAGATCAACGAATACACGCGCTACGCGACCTTCTTCCTCTGCATATTCCAAAGTTGGTTCTACATACAGTCGTACGTCCAGGCTCAAGGATTTGTCGCCCCCGCGTTTTTGAATTCCTCCGGAAGCATCGTCTGGTACTGGAAAATAGCCACCGTGCTGACGATGACCGCTGGTACGATGTTCCTCATGTGGCTTGGCGAGCAGATCGATGAGTTCGGCATTGGCAACGGCATTAGTCTGTTGATCATGGCCGGTATTCTCGCCCGCATGCCGAGCGCGGGTTTGGAGCTCTTGCAACAAGCGTCGTTCGACCTGAGCGGCAGCGGCGGCAAGCTTGGTATCGCTGGCTTGATCGTGTTGGCGGCAGTGTTTGTCGCGGTCGTGATGGGGGTGGTGTTCATTACGCTCGGCCAGCGCCGAATCACGATGCAAAGCGCCAAGCACGTTCGTGGGCGACGCGTCTTCGGCGGCACGAAGAACTACATGCCTCTCAAGGTCAATCAGGCCGGCGTGATGCCGATCATTTTCGCTAGCAGCCTCTTGATGTTCCCGATGATCATTTTCCAGAACCTCGCCAATATCTCCAGTCCAGATACGTGGTGGGGGAAAACGATCGAGTGGTTCAACAGCGTCTTCAACTATGCTAAGAGCGACCGCGGCTTCATTTACAACGTTCTCTACCTGATTCTGATCTACTTCTTCTGCTACTTCTGGACGGCCATTACGTTCAACCCGAAAGACATGGCCGACAATCTGAAAAACTTCGGCTCGTTCATTCCTGGTTACCGGCCAGGCAAGCGAACGGCTGACTACCTGGAAAAAGTAATGGTTCGGATCACCTACGTTGGCGCCGGCTTCCTGGCGATCGTGGCAATCATTCCCACGATCGTTTCCAGCTCGCTCGGAGTGAACGCTGGAATCGCCAGTTTCTATGGTGGAACTAGTTTGCTGATCGCCGTAAGCGTTGCGTTCGACGTGGTGCAGAAGATCGATAGTCACCTCGTCATGCGAAATTACACCGGGCTTTTGGAAGAGTGAGAGCGTGGCATTGGCGGGCAACGGATTGTGCATTGGGCCGACTGAATCCGCAATCACTGAATCGCAATCCGAAATCGAGAATGTTCCCATGCGCATCGTGTTCCTTGGTCCGCCCGGTGCTGGAAAGGGGACGCAGGCCCAACTGCTTAAGGACTACCTTGGCATTGCTCACCTCTCGACGGGTGAAATGCTTCGCCAGGCCAATGAAGCCGGCACCGTGCTGGGCCGCGAAGCGACTCGCTACATGAACGCGGGCAAGCTCGTCCCAGACGAGGTTGTCGTCGGCATCATCATCGACCGGCTGGCCGAAAAGGACTGTGAGCGCGGTAGCCTGTTCGATGGTTTTCCGCGAACTGTCCCACAAGCGGAAGAGCTCGACCGGATGCTCGCCGAGCGTTCGATACCGCTCGATCTGGTCGTGGCGCTCGGCGTGCCCGAGCCAAAGTTGGTCGATCGCTTACTGCATCGTGGACGCCCCGACGACGATCCCAAAACCATTCGCGAGCGGTTCCGCCAGTACCATCAATTGACTCAACCGCTGCTCGACTACTACCGCAAGCGAGAGATATTGCGTGAGATCGACGCGGATGGCACTCCCGAGGAAGTAGCGACGAAGGTGCGGGCGGCCATCGACGCCGTTTCACACCCCAATCGCCGGTAGTTGCCCGATTGGATAAGATTATCTACCCCGTTCAATTGCCTGCCAGGCTTCGTACGCCGTGATCCAGCTTAAATCCGAACGCGAAATCGCTCTGATGCGCCAAGCAGGCATTTGTGTCTGGCAGGCTCATCAGCTCGTGCGCCAAGTGGTCGCACCGGGCGTCACGACGGCCGAGATCGATGCCGTCGTCGCCGAGCATTTCCGCTTCTGCAATGCAGAGCCCCTCTTTAGGAACTACCCGCATCAAAATGCAGGACGCCCGGCGTTTCCCGCCGCCACCTGCACCAGCGTCAACGAAGAGGTGGTCCATGGCATTCCGACTCACCGAGTCCTGCGTGAAGGCGATATCGTGAGCGTCGACACGGGCTGTCGGCTCAATGGCTGGTGTGGTGATTCCGCCTATACCTATCCTGCCGGCCGCATTCCCCCCGAGGTTCAGCAACTGCTGGATGTGACGGTAGCCGTGCTCGATCTGGCCTTCGAGCTGATGCACACCAAGCCCCGCTGGGGCCAGATCGCTCGCGAGATGGCTCAGCTTGTGCGAGACAACGGTTTCTCGACGGTGGAATGCTTCGTCGGCCACGGCATTGGCCGCCAGATGCACGAAGAGCCGCAGGTACCCAATTTTCTCAGCCGCTCACTTCGCGGCAGCGGCGACTTCCGCATCGAGCCCGGTTTGGTGATTGCAGTCGAGCCAATGGTCAATATGGGAACCAAGCGCGTGAAGATGCTCCGCGACTTCTGGACTCAATCGACGCTTGATCGCAAGCCCAGTGCCCATTTCGAACACACGATTGCCGTGACGAACAACGGCCCCGTCCTGTTGACCGCCGCTCCCACGCCCGACGAAATTGCCGGTTTGCCATGGGATTTTGCTGCTGCGTCGGCAGCCGTCAAGCCGATGGACTCCCCGGCCGAGCCGGCCCAAACATAGGCTGATTGCCGAGAAAAACGGGGTGAGAATCTCTGTAGATCAGGGGTTGTAGAGAAAGCTCCTGAGGCCATATATTGAAATGTTTACCGCCTGCCGGATATTGCCATGAAAGTTAAAGCCAGCGTTAAGCGAGTTTGCGACAAATGCAAGGTCGTCCGCCGCCGTGGGGTGGTGCGAGTCGTCTGCAGCAACCCACGTCACAAGCAACGCCAGGGTTAAGTATTAGCGGCGGGGTTTGCCCCGCGCGCCCAGGAGTTTTGGTATGCCACGTTTGCAAGGTGTTGATATTCCGAATGATCGCCCGACGGTCATCGCTCTGACGTACCTGTACGGCGTCGGTCCGAAGACAGCCCGCGAGTTGTGCCACAAGGCCGGCGTCAATCCGCAGGCCCACGCCCGTGAGCTCGGCGAAGACGAAGTTGCGCGCATCGCTGCGCTTCTGGACAAAGACTACACCGTCGAAGGTCAGTTGCGTCGCCAAGTGTCGCAGAACATTTCGCGCCTGCGAGACATCGCCTGCTACCGCGGCGTGCGTCATCGCCGTGGTCTTCCGGTTCGCGGTCAGCGTACCCGCACCAACGCTCGCACCCGCAAGGGTCCGAAGAAAACGGTCGCCGGCAAGAAGGGCGTGAAGGATCTGCGTTAACAACAAATTACATTTACAACTTTGTAATGACGAATGACAACTTAAGTTTGGTTACTGTCATCGCTCTTCGTTTCCCCATTCGTCATTAGGCATTCGTCATTTACCTCCCCTATGTCAAAAGTCAAAGTCAAAAAGAAAGCCCGTCGCAACGTCTCGGTCGGCGTCGCTTACATTCAAGCGACGTTCAACAACACGACCGTCACGATTACGGATACCAAAGGCGACACGCTCTGTTGGGCCAGCGCCGGCACCAGCGGTTTCAAGGGCAGCCGCAAGAGCACGCCCTTCGCCGGCCAGATGGCTGCCCAACAGGCCGCGGACAAGGCCAAGAAATACGGCGTCAAGGAAGTCGAAGTGAAAGTGAAGGGCCCGGGCAGCGGTCGCGAGAGCGCGATCACGGCGCTGGAAGCCGCCGGCCTCAAAGTAAAGTCCATCGAAGACATCACGCCGTTGCCACACAACGGCTGCCGTCCTCGCAAGAAACGCCGCGTATAAGGGTTCGGGGTTTAGGGTTCAGTATCGAACCGTGAACCCAAAGAGCCCACACCCGAATACTGAACCCCGAACCCTGAACCCTTTCCATGGCACGTTACACCGGTCCAGTTTGTCGCCTCTGCCGCCGCGACGGTTTGAAGCTCTTCCTCAAAGGAACGCGTTGCGATACGCCGAAGTGTGCGATCGAGCGTCGCGAGAACCCGCCGGGCATGCACGTCGGTCGCCGCGGCAAGCTCACCGATTACGGCACCCATTTGCGCGAGAAGCAAAAGGTCAAACATTATTACGGCGTTCTGGAGCGCCAGTTCCGCAAGTACTACCACGAAGCCGTGAAGGGGAAGGGCAACACCGGCGACGCGCTTATGGCGATCCTTGAGCGCCGGCTCGACAACGTCGTCCATCGCCTTGGCTTCGGTCAGAGCCGCGCCCAGGCCCGTCAGATGATCCGCCATGGTCATATCACGGTCAACGGCCACACGGTGACGATCGCCAGCTATCAGATTCGCGTTGGCGACGTGATCCGCGCGAAGAACAAAGCCAAGAGCCTTGATCTCGTGCGCGGCGCGATGGCCGAGAGCAATCGCGACATCCCTGATTTCCTGTCGCGCAGTGATTCTCAAATTCCCGAGGGCATCGTCGGTCGTCTCCCAGCCGCCGACGATGTTTCCATTCCGATCCAAACGCAATTGATCATCGAGCTTTGCTCGCGATAACAACATCAGCCAAGGTCGCCGATCTTGGTTGAGTGTGCCAGCCGGCTTCGTGCAAGCCAATTACACATAACAACACATCGCTTGGTTCCCAATAGGGGAGGTTTAATCATGCATATTCGATGGCGTGGACTAGAGTTGCCCAGCGCAGTCACCTGCGAAGCAGCCACCCTGACCTCGACCTACGGCAAGTTCGTCGCCGAGCCGT
>CAZGMU010000279.1:6180-6714 GCA_964526975.1 uncultured Planctomycetaceae bacterium | reverse complement strand
CTTCCGGACCGGTGCTCCGGTTCGGGACCGAGACCAAGCCGCTGTTGACCAGAAACTGCGCCCCATCTTCATTTGCCTTCTCACGAGCCATAACAAGCCGCTTGAACTCAGTGCTCGTCGAGTCCAGCTCACGCGGATTGTAATCCAGATTCGTGATGACCTTCGCCCGCGCTGCTGCGCGCCCGGTGGCCTCATCAAGGATGCTCTGCACCGTCAGGACTCGGGCGATATCGAAGTACCCAAGGACGCAGATCATCAAGATCGGGCAGACAACTGCGAATTCGAGCAGGCTGGCGCCACGTTCTGATCTCATACAAGTCCCTCTGATTGCTGCGCGCAGGTCCATTCGAGGCAGGCGCAAATCACCTCCAATTAGATGAATGTGACGTCAGGCGGGATTCGGCCGACATCAACGGAATAGTCGAGTTAATGCCTTGCATCGCCCGAACCCGCGGCGTCCGAGGCTTATAAGTGGCCCAGTCGCCTGGACTCGGCCTCCTCGTCCTCACGAAGGGCTTCGTCTTCATACTGGCT
>CAZGMU010000279.1:0-6170 GCA_964526975.1 uncultured Planctomycetaceae bacterium | reverse complement strand
CCGTAACGGGCCAATCGTTTGCGCACGCGTCAGCGGAGGTCTTGAAGTATCGTGCGAGCACTCGCTCTTTCTCTCCGCCATCAAAAGGCGACTTGGCGACGACGCCCCTGAGATTCCGCTTGCCGATGATTAATCCCTGAATCAAATCGTCCGTATTCACCTCTTCAAGAACATCACGAACGGCGATGCAGGGCCACGTCCCATCTGGCTCCTCCGGTGAATTCGCGAGCACCTGACCAATTTGGCTGTCTCCAATCTCAATGTGGCCGGACTCAGCACAGAGTGCGCGAGCCTGAGCAACCCAGGCGAGGAGCTTCTGGTCGTCGACACGCCCTGTTGCTTCCTCGAATCCTGGAATGTTCTTCCATGACGTGAGAAGCTGATAGGCGTTGGTTGCTCTTGCTCTGCGCTCCTCTGAAATCGGCTCCTGTGACTCAGCGCACTCATTGCTCGATCGAAACACGAGTCCTAGCAGTTCTGCAAAGAACTTTGGACTATCGGCCAACGCATTGTGTAAGGATGTCGCTGACGCGCCATGGCCATCGAGTGCGGAAAGATAGCTCCATTCAAGCGCTACAAGCCGAGCCTGGTCTACAGAACGCGCATTGTCCTGGAGGTGCATGAAAAGCTCCTGAATGGTATGTCGCATATTCTCTGGTCGATAAGAATCCGGAGGATCGTTCAGGGCTGCCTCCAGTACGTCCATGATGCGATCGCAGCTGACGTCGTTTTCCTTGCGCAGACGCCAGCCAATGAGTTTTGCCGCGATGAACGCCCGTTGACTTTCAATGAGCTTTTTAATCGCGTACTGAAAGTCTTCCGAAGCTTCGATGATTACAAGACCAATATGCCTCCAGTATTCCCGAGAGGCCTCCTCGCCGCGGTGCTCTAGTAGCCGCCAAGACCTCATCACCGCTGGCAATGCGAGTACAAACCGACCGACCTGGGCGGGCTCCCAAACGGAATAGTCGATTGACTCGACCCACTCCCAGCCTTGCTGTTCGTACATTGCCGTCACGAATCCGAGGGCAAAGTGAGCCCGCTTGCCGAAGTCTGGGGTCAATTCGGCGGGAATGATCTCCTTTTCTTGAATTTGAATGGCTGCCTTAGCGGATGCATCTCCTAACGCCAAGGGGAATTCAACGACATCAGCGAATTCCAGAAGACCGGTCACGCCGCCGGCGGCCATGATTTCAACCGCCGCTTCCGTGCGAAGCTGCGAAATCTTCTCCCTCTCCTCGTCAAAGCTTAGAGATTCATGGTGTTCGGGCAGTTCCGGCCATTGGTCGAAGAGCCAGCTGAACTTGCTCACAAGATCGTCTTGCTCAATCAATTGAAGCGCAATGCCAAGCTCTTTCACTTGCGCCTCCGGCAGCGCCCACTGCATATCCGCGAATCGGAGATTCCGGTTGACTTGGTCACGAATCGACTCAACCAAGCCGCGGCGACTTTCAACGTCGAGCGATGTCGCCTTCAACGATTTTAATCGCTGAAGGAATTCAAGACGCTGTCGCTCTGGCAGCGCTCCGAACGACTTAGTCAGTGATGCCCAGCCGTTCGGAACTGAATCCACGAGTGCGAGCAGCTGCTCAGCAATCTCTTCGCATTGCGTCCAGTATTCGACGTTTGTAACACCGTGCCGCCAGGTTGATTGCCAGTCTCGCCAGCGCGGCTCGGCGGTGATGCTAGATGAGCTCAGGGAGTTCGGAAGCAGTTTCAGTCCAAGCTCCCAGCCCACGTTCGGTTGCCTCTTGCAAAGGGTGCGGAAGGCGGAAAGCCGCTGTTCCAGATTCGCCCCAGATTTGGGAAACCACGGCTGGTAGATCTCCTCCAACGAGTGAATCGGCGAATTGACGATACCGGTACTAGGCACGAGTTGATGCAATTGTCCGAGCACCAGTGTTACTCGCGCGAGGAGCTCTTTGGACCAAGCAAGGACCTCCAACGCCCACAGTACGTTGCAGAAAAGACTGGATGCTCCGAAGAGGCCCTTGGGGGCATTGAGCATGTTAAGAATTTCTGGACTGCCGCTGGCAAGATCCCTCTCCAAAGCGTTCAAGAATGTCTCCGGAGACGCCTCAGCAAGTGTCAGCAACTGGCTTTCCAGCGTCGCCCACCTTTTCCAGTTTAGGGGCGGACCGAGTACTGTTTTTGCAACTCGTTCCACGATCAACCTGCCGCGCGCTGCCACAGGCGGTAGCAACTTCTCGCTCCGGGTTGCTAACAATGCCAATGTGACGGCAAGTCCGCCCCGAATCGTAGGCGAGTGCTGTGTCCGCTTATTCGACCAACCACCCCAATGACGCTCAGCTGGCAGATCGTCGAATCTGGGATCCTGTTCTGAGAGAACTTCGGTGGCCAGCTCTTCCCATCGTTGGAGCTGCTCAGAAGTCACATACTTGTCGAGGAACAGCCATGAATCTAATCGCGAAGTCAGTCGCCAACAATCTTGGACCAGGTAGACAGGCGGGTCTGAAAGCAACGACCAAGCTTGAATCTTTGCCGACACGTTTGCGTACTTGTCATCGGCCAGACGTGCTACAACATTTCGATCGCCATCGACGCTCTCGTCCCACTCTCCAATGAGCATGAGTTTCGACAGCTCCGCGAGGATTCCCTCCTGGCACCAGGCCGGACGACGTGACTCGGGAAACTGCGCCAGCTGCCGCTTTAACACTGTTACACTCCCTCCGGAATCGCGGCTGGCATTTCTAGCCCGTTCCTCCTTAAAACCGGCGCTTACAAGGGCACGCTCCAGGTCGTAGACGTTCATCCGAGACAATGTCAGACTTGCAGAGCGGTCCGGCTGGCGCGAGGTTGACGTTAATAGAACATGGTGCCCTGCTTGCACCGCTCTCGCCGTCCCTTCGGCTTGAATCGGAAACTCCTCATTCACGACGAGTACCAGATTTCGAACTTCAGTGATAAGGGTCTCCCAGCTCGTAGAATTGGGAACGATGACGACGCGACTCGCCAACGCATCCTGCTCTTCCGGCGATAACGTCGCGAAATAGGCCGCCAAAAAGTCGACCCCTTCATCAGAACTCTGCGCTTGAATCGCTAATGCCGAGGGCTCGCCACGTAGCCAAGTTGCGAGCTTCTCCTTCTCTTCCTCACGTGATGTCAGGAAAACGTCGGGAGTGAATGCCGGTTCCGTCAAACCTGCCAATGCGTTCCAGTGATCTTCAATTCCCCGAACACTTTCGGGGCGTTTTCCAATCTGTCGGGCAAACCACAGATCAATGCCTTGCTCGACATCGAGCCACGCTTCGAGGGTATCCGCATCATAGATACGCACGTCGCGCCATAGCCCTTCCGCCTTCTTGGCTTGCTCCCATTCATGTTTCTTTTCCCATCGTCGAGGCGTAGCGAAGATGAAGACAGTGTCCTTGGGCGAAAGCCCCTGCGGATCTCGCGTGCGTGCGCGATAGTCCGCGTCGGCCTTTTTCTTGAAATCCTTTCCGACCCCAAACTCCCACGCGCTTACCCCCAGCGGAACGTTGCCGGATTCGGCCGGCGAGGACACAAGGCCGTCCCAGCTCTTTCGCTCTCCCCCTTCTCCGGCGGCAATTTCAATCCGTGTTGTCGCCGTCGCCGTCCGCCCGACTAGCTGTCGAATCAGTCGGGGAAACTGTCGCCGCGCATCGCTGAAGTCCGCCCATTGGACGAGATCGGTGGCCGTCACCCAGGGGCGGCTCCGCCGCGGAACGGGAAGGATCGCCTTGAGAATCTTGCGCTTTGACAAGGGGCTGTCCGCAATGACGTTAGGGAGTCGTCCCGCGTCGATTCGGGCAAGCTCCATGAACCGATGCCACAACTCCGTGTCCGGCTTGAGCTTCAGGCCTTTGCCGATTTCGGCCAGCGCCTCATTGGACTGGGGGGGGCGGGCCAAACCCCTTTCGATGCGGCTTAGGTTTCCCTTCTCCAGGCCATTCTGCCGACAAAACTCGCTAAGGGTCTGGCCGAGGGCCTTGCGACGGGAACGGACAAACTCACCAAAGGACTGCTTTTCCACGGCTCACCTCTCATTCTTAGGTTGTTGTATAGATTATACAACGAATTCAATTGCTGACAAGATGATGCTTTTGTACACAACGACGGGTATGCAGCGAACTATTTATGTTTGTTATTCGTTTTTGGCGTTGTATTATATTACTGGAAAGTGTCATGTAGGCGAGTTATCGTAAAATACTATGCAATCAGCTGGGCTAAACGCACTGGGGCTCAACCTTCTCACCGTCGCCATGCGCGAGGGTTGGCGAACCATCAAATTGGGCGAAGTCTCGCCCCTCCTTGGGATCCCCCCAGATAAGGAAAAACGCCTACTTGCCACGCTCGCCAGCCAAGGCTTCCTGGCCCGAGTCCGCCGCGGGCTCTACCTTATTCCTGCTGAAATGCCCCTTGGCGGGCGCTGGAACCCCAGCGAAGCTTTGGCACTCAACACCTTGATGGAGGATGCCGGGGCGAGATACCAGCTCTCAGGTCCAAGCGCCTTCTCCCGATACGGCTGGGATGACCAAGTTCCCAATCGCGTTTACGTCTATAACACTCGAATCAGCGGTGAACGCACAATCGGAGCCAATCGGTTCACCCTGATCCTTGTGGAGGAGGCCCGTCTCGGCGATACCGAACAGGTGAAAACCGCCGAAAATATTTCCGTAGTCTTTGCTTCCCGAGCTCGGGCGCTGCTTGACGCCGTGTATGATTGGACGCGGTTCAATACACTGCCTCGGGCGTATTCTTGGATTCGCGCCGAGCTTGCTCGCGATGAAGCCATGGCTAGCAAACTTGTTGAAACCACAATGAAGTTCGGCAATCAGGGGACGGCTAGAAGGATGGGGTTCTTGCTTGATTCACTTGACGCGCCTCCCGCATTGCTGCGACGACTGGAAAAGACTCTTCGGCCGACCACTTCATTCATTCCGTGGAATCCGGCTTCGCCAAAGCGAGGGAAAGTAAACAACCGCTGGATGGTGATTGCCAACGACACCCCGGACCAATGACTACACGCACGATCAAACCAGATCAGTTACGCGAGGCCCTCTCATATACAGCGTCCGTCACGGCATTTAGCCCTCGATTGATCGAGAAGGACTACTACTGCTCATTGGTTCTCGCTGAGCTGTCGGAGCTGTTTCAGAGTGGGATCACCTTCAAAGGTGGGACTGCATTAAGCAAAATCCATGCAGCATTCTATCGCCTCAGTGAAGACTTGGATTTCGCGATTTCCACACCCCTTGATGCAACTCGCCGGCATCGCCGTGAAGCCATTGCGCCGGTTCGTGAGTTCCTCACCTCTCTTTGCGCTCGCTGCGACTGGCTGACTCCACAGGAGGCATTGACTGGCAAGAATGAGTCCACACACTACATTGGCGCACTGAGTTACTTATCCTGCCTATCCAGCGATCGCGAAACAATTCGCATTGAATTCAGCCTCCGAGAGCCGTTGCTTGACCAAACCATGGAGGCGGAAGCTCGCACCATCTTGCTCAATCCGCTTACGCAAAGCGCGGCGATGGTTGGGGTGCCTGTTCGCTGCATCACGCTGCGCGAGGCGTACGCCGAGAAGATTCGAGCCGCTCTGACGCGTCGGGAGCCAGCAATTCGCGATCTCTACGACCTTTCCTACGCGATGCGAGCTGGATTGCTCGATTTTGATGATTCGGAGTTGATCGCCATGGCCGCTACGAAACTGAAGGTTCCAGGAAATGGAAATCCTGACCTGGCGGAGGGCCGCATCATGGCGTTGCAGAAACAGGTCGAAACTGAGCTTCGCCCAGTTCTGAAAGATGCTGACTTCGCCCAGTTCGATTTCCATCGAGCAGTAGAACTGTTGCGTCGATTTGCTGAGGCCCTGCCATGAGGCGGTATTCGCCTCGCCGCATGTTTTCCTAAATGGTGATGTTTTCCTGAGCAGGCAAACATGCCGAAACAGGAAAATATCGCGATGGGCGGTCCCACCCGGGGCCGTGCCTATCCTGAGAACGCGCGCAGACCAGAGTTACCGGCTGGCGGCCCATTCCAAGGGAGCTGACGGAGGGCCTTGGCTTGGTCCGCCATGCCAATATGGGTGTACTTCATGGTCATCTTGATATCGCTGTGCCGGGCGAGCTCTTTGGCCTCCGGCAGTGACGCCCCGCTGCGAAGCAGCTCGGTAATGTGCGAGTGCC